>JALRJA010000170.1 GCA_023255235.1 Flaviramulus sp. | reverse complement strand
TAAAAGATTGAAACGAAAAGCACGGAGGCTGTTTAAAAAAGTAACATCTACAAAAATAATAACAACACTTTTTTAAATAGCCTCAACACCCAAATTATTTTGAAAATGCTGTAAAATAGTTATAAAATAACGGTATGGTTTCAATGCCTTTTAAAAAGTTCCATATTCCAAAATGTTCGTTTGGAGAATGAATAGCATCACTATCTAAACCAAAACCCATTAAAATAGTTTTGCTTTTTAGTTCTTTTTCAAATAATGCTACAATAGGAATACTGCCACCACTACGCTGTGGTACAGGTATTTTACCAAAGGTATCTTGATAGGCTTTGCTGGCTGCTTTATAGCCTGTATTATTTATGGGAGTTACATAGGCTTGCCCACCATGATGTGGTTTTACCTTTACTTTAACGCCTTTTGGAGCTATATTTTTAAAATGGTTTTTAAAAAGTTGTGTGATTTCTTCCCAATCTTGATGTGGCACTAATCGCATAGATATTTTTGCATAGGCTTTACTGGCTATAACGGTTTTTGCTCCTTCGCCGGTATAGCCTCCCCATATACCATTAACATCTAGGGTTGGTCTTATAGAATTGCGTTCGTTGGTGGTGTAGCCTGCTTCTCCATAAACAGCTTCAATATCTAATGCCTTTTTATAGTTTTCTAAAGAAAAAGGTGCTTTTGCCATTTTGGTACGCTCTTCTTGTGATAGTTCTTCTACCTTATCATAAAACCCTGGTATGGTAATGTGGTTGTCTTTATCATGAAGTGAGGCAATCATTTTTGTTAAAATATTTATTGGGTTGGCAACAGCACCACCGTAAAGCCCTGAATGTAAATCGCGATTTGGACCCGTTACTTCAACTTCAACATAGCTTAAACCTCGCAATCCTGTAGTTATAGAAGGAATATTGTTTGCAATCATTCCTGTATCTGAAATTAAAATAATATCGTTTGTTAACTTCTCTTTATTATTTTTTACAAAAGTGGCTAGGTTGGCACTACCTATTTCTTCTTCGCCTTCAATCATAAACTTGACATTACATGGCAACTGATTTGTAGCTGTCATAAATTCTAAGGCTTTAACGTGCATGTACATTTGCCCTTTGTCATCACAAGCACCACGAGCAAAAATAGCTCCTTCAGGATGTATTTCTGTTTTTTTTATAATGGGTTCAAAAGGAGGAGAATCCCATAAATTTAAAGGGTCTGGAGGCTGTACATCATAATGCCCATAAACCAATATTGTAGGGAGGTTTTTATCTATTATTTTTTCGCCGTAAACTATTGGGAAACCTGCTGTTTTGCAAATTTCAACAGTATCACACCCTGCTTTTTCAAGACTTATTTTTAGAGTGTCTGCCGTTTTTAAAACATGGTTTTTATACTCAGAATTAGCACTTATAGAAGGTATTTTAAGTAATTCTATAAGTTCATTTATAAAGCGTTCTTTATGCTGTTTTATATAGGATTGAATGGTATTCATAAGACTATTTTTTTTAAGCTTTTCAAAAGTATAAAAAAAGAACGTTTTTAAAGGGTTTAAGTTTGCAATTTAAAAATCTTGTTTATATTTGCAGTCCTTTTTATAGCGGGCGTGGTGGAATTGGTAGACACGCTAGACTTAGGATCTAGTGCCGCGAGGTGTGGGAGTTCGAGTCTCCCCGCCCGCACATTAAAAAAGTAAAAGCTTCTCTTTTTTGAGAGGCTTTTTTTGTTTAGGTACAACATATTCATATTTTCATTAACTTAGTTAGCAACTATAAGTTTTATAGCATAAGCTATTATTTTGTTAAACTTACTACTATTAATGATGACTGTTTATACAAATAACTTTTAATAACAACCATTTATGAAAAAATTAATTTCTAGTTTAATAGTATTATTTTTACTAATATCATGTAAAAATGAAATAAGTAAAAACGATGATTCAATTCAAAGAGAACCTAATTCGTTTGCTATAATTATTCATGGTGGTGCAGGTGGTGTAACTAGAGAAAACCATAGTAAAGAACAACAAAAAGCCTATTCTGAAAAATTACAAGAAGCCCTTAATGCTGGATATTTAGTTTTAGAAAAGGGAGGAATTTCTTTAGATGCAGTTCAAGCAGCCATTATGATAATGGAAGATTCGCCACTTTTTAATGCAGGAAAAGGAGCTGTATATAACAGCGAAGGAAATCAAGAAATGGACGCTTCTATTATGGACGGAAGTAATTTAAATTGTGGAGCTGTTGCCGGTGTTAATCATATTAAAAACCCTATTTTGGCAGCACGTATAGTCATGGATAGCACAAGTCATGTATTACTTTCAGGAAAAGGAGCCGAAATTTTAATGAAGAAAAACGGGTTGGTTATGGTTGATAGTTCTTATTTTTTTACTGAAAAGAGATTTAATCAGTTACGAAAAATGCAAGGTAAAGAGCAAACCCTGTTAGATCATACCTCATATATAGAAAATGAAAATTTAATTGATGACCATAAATTTGGAACTGTTGGTGCAGTAGCTATTGACAAAAAAGGGAATATTGCTGCCGGAACATCTACAGGAGGTATGACCAATAAAAAATATGGTAGAATTGGTGATTCGCCTATAATTGGATCTGGAACGTATGCTAATAATTTAACCTGTGGAATATCGGCAACAGGAACAGGCGAATACTTTATGAAAACAGTTGCTGCTCATGAGGTTTCTAACTTAATTCAATACAAAAAAATGAGCCCAAAAGAAGCTCTACATGAAGTACTATTTAATCAAATTGGAGCCCTTGGAGGTGAAGGTGGTATGATATTGTTAGATAAACATGGTAATGTATATTGGGACTTTAACTCTAAAGGAATGTTTAGAGGTTATAAAAAATCTAACGGAGAAAATTTAGTAGAGATGTTTGAAATAAACTCAGAGAACTAGAATTTCTTAATTTTTTAGTACAATACCCTTTAGTAGTGCTGTAAGGTATAAGATTTAGAGTTTCTTAAACTTCACTTTAAAAATAGTAAAGCTTCTCTTTTTTGAGAGGCTTTTTTTGTGGTATTATAATTTGTTAACAGTTGTTATTAAATTATTTTAATTTAATATCCCCTAAAGGTTTAAAGATTTTATCTTTGCAAAAACACATCTTTTAATAAGGCTACTTGCTAGCTATTAGCTAGTGTTTTGAGTGCTAATTAACAGAATTTAAATTAACAAATTATAAAAATGACCAAAAAAGTAGATCAGCAATCAGCCGATAACATAAGAGCATTAGCCGTAGCTATGGTAGAAAAAGCAAACTCAGGACACCCAGGAGGTCCTATGGGAGGAGCTGATTTTATGCATATCCTGTACTCAGAGTTTTTTAATTACGACCCAACCGATATGGAGTGGGCTTTTAGAGACCGGTTTTTTATGGATGCGGGTCATTTATCTACTTTAATGTATGCACAATATTACCTTTTGGGTAACTATGCTAAAGATGACGTAGCAAACTTTAGGCAGTGGGGTTCTATTACGCCAGGTCACCCTGAAGTAGATGTCAAACGTGGCATTGAAAACACCTCAGGACCATTGGGTCAAGGGCACACTATGGGTGTTGGAGCAGCTATTGCAGCCAAGTTTTTACAGGCGAGGTTTGGAGATTGGATGAACCATAAAATTTACGGCTTCATATCAGATGGCGGAATACAAGAAGAAATATCACAAGGTGCAGGTAGAATTGCAGGACACTTAGGTTTGAATAATTTTATAATGTTTTTTGATTCAAACGATATTCAATTATCTACATCTACAGATGAGGTAACTACTGAAGATACAGCAAAGAAGTATGAAGCATGGGGTTGGAAAGTAATTACCATAGATGGTCATAACCATACAGAAATAAGACAAG
The DNA here is from genome assembly GCA_023255235.1 of Flaviramulus sp. Taxonomy (GTDB): domain Bacteria; phylum Bacteroidota; class Bacteroidia; order Flavobacteriales; family Flavobacteriaceae; genus JALRJA01. The sequence goes on along the minus strand of JALRJA010000170.1, from coordinate 1,839 downwards.
CACTAACAGATGCCAATAATGAAAAAGAAAGACCAACTTTAATTATAGGAAAAACCATAATGGGTAAAGGCTGTGTAACGGCAGATGGAAGTATGTTTGAAGGACATTGCGAATTGCATGGGCAACCCATTGGACATACCGGAGCAGATTACCAAAAAACACTATTAAATTTAGGTGCAGATGTTGAGAATCCTTTTGATATTTTCCCAGAAGTTGCATCATATTATAAAACTATTTTAGAGAAAAAAACAGCACAAGCTGCTCAAAAGAAAGCAACCATTAAGGCATGGAGAGAAGCAAACAAAGCTTTATCAGATAAGTTAGATTTTTTCTTTTCAGGGAAGCTACCAGAATTAGATTTTTCTGCTGTAGAACATAAAGCAGGATTAGCAACAAGAGTTGCCTCTTCAAATGTATTAGGATATTTAGCAGATCATGTAGAGAACATGATTGTATCTTCGGCAGATTTATCAAACAGCGATAAAACAGACGGGTTTTTAAAGAAAACAACAGCTCTTAAAAAAGGCGATTTTAGTGGTGGGTTTTTACAAGCAGGTGTAGCCGAATTAACTATGGCTTGCATTGCAAATGGTATAGCACTGCATGGTGGCGTTATACCGGTTGTAGCAACATTTTTTGTGTTTTCAGACTATATGAAACCAGCCATACGATTGAGTGGCATACAAGAATTACCTGTTAAATATATTTGGACACACGATGCCTTTAGAGTAGGAGAAGACGGACCAACCCACCAACCTGTTGAGCAGGAAGCCCAAATACGCTTATTAGAAAAATTAAAAAACCACAGCGGTAAATCAAGTTTTTTAGCCTTACGACCATCCGATTCAGCAGAAACAAGCGTAGCATGGAAAATGGCTTTAGAAAATCAAGACACACCAACAGGGTTAATTTTATCAAGACAAGGCATTAAAGATATACCGTCAAAAACAGGTTCAAGGTATAACCAAGCATTAGAAGCTAAAAAAGGAGGTTATTTAGTAAAAGAAGTTGAAAATCCAGACGTGGTTTTAATAGCCAATGGCTCTGAAGTATCAACTTTAGTTGCTGCAACAGAAATTCTTGAAAAAGAAAACAAATTAAAAGTTAATATTGTTTCAGTTATTTCAGAAGGATTATTCAAACAACAATCTCAAACATATCAAGAACGTATTATACCAAAAAACAAACCACTATTTGGTTTAACAGCAGGATTACCTGTTAACTTAGAAGGCTTAGTAGGTGAAAAAGGAACTGTATTTGGATTAGACCATTTTGGCTATTCTGCACCTGCAAGTGTATTAGATGACAAGTTTGGATTTACAGGCGAAAAAGTAAGTAAAGAAATATTAAATTATTTAAAAGCATATAACAACAAATAACACATAGCATGAAATTTTTTATAGATACAGCAAACCTTAATGATATTGCCGAAGCACAAGCTTTGGGAGTTTTAGATGGCGTAACAACAAACCCATCGTTAATGGCAAAAGAAGGAATAGTAGGTGAACAAAACATTTTAAATCATTATAAAAAAATATGTGATATTGTAGAAGGCGATGTTAGTGCCGAAGTTATATCTACAGATTTTCAAGGCATGGTAAAAGAAGGTGAAGCACTAGCTGCTTTACACCCTCAAATTGTTGTAAAATTACCTATAATTGCCGATGGTATAAAAGCTTGTAAATATTTTTCAGATAAGGGTATAAGAACCAATGTGACATTGGTTTTTTCTGCTGGTCAAGCACTATTGGCAGCAAAAGCAGGTGCTACTTATGTATCGCCATTTTTGGGAAGATTAGACGATGTTTCTACCGATGGTTTAAACCTTATTGCAGAAAT
>JALRJA010000015.1 GCA_023255235.1 Flaviramulus sp. | reverse complement strand
GTTACGATTTTTTGATTTACGATTTTTGATTTACGAGTTACGATTTTTGATTTATTTCATTTTACATTCGTAATTCTGAATTCGTAATTCTAAAATTGAGTTACGATTTACGATTTTTGATTTACGATTTACGATTTACGATTTTTGATTTACGATTTATTATTTCATTTTACATTCGTAATTCTGAATTCGTAATTCTAAAATTGATTTACGATTTTTGATTTACGATTTACGATTTTTGATTTACGATTTATTCTTTCATTTTACATTCGTAATTCTGAATTCGTAATTCTAAAATTGATTTACTCCGGTTGAATAGACGAGTTTGTTTCGGCTTCTTTGAGTTTAATTTTACTTAATTCTGCTTTTGCTTCAGTAACTATATCGTCATAATCTGGAAAATTTTTAATTACACTCTCTAAAATGTAAGTAGCTTGAAAGGCATCTTTTAAGGCATCATAATTCTTTGCCATAAGCACTAACCCTTTGGCACTAAAATATTTATATCCTGAAAAATCTTTAGCCAATTTTTGTACAGATTGGTTTGATGCTTCATAGCTAGCTTCTTTGTGTTTAAAATACGCATTGTAATAAAGTGCTTCTGCTGCTGTTTCTCCGGTTGCTACTTTTTCAACTTGAGCATAGGCATTTTTTGCTGTAGTTTCATCGTTTGTTTTGATGGCAGAACGTGCAATTATAAGGTGTGCATCGCTTTTAATTTTGTTATCAATTTTTGAACTGTTTAATACTTTTTCTGCATAAATAACAGCCTTATTATAATGTTCTAATTGGTAGTTTGCTTGCATTAAATTAGATTGTGCAAATACTATATTTTGTGGAAAATTGGCTTCTTCTTCCAACCTTAATAATAAAGGAATGGCTTGATTCCATGTTTTATTTACCAAATGAAATTGTGCTAATCGGGTTAAAGCCTCTTCTGTATATTCGCTTTGTGGTGCTTCTACTATATGCTTATAATGCGGTGCGGCATTTTCTAATAATTCTTTTTTGTAATATAATTGTGCTAGGTAAAAATGAGATTGTAGTACATGTAATCCGTTTGGAAATTGGTTTAAATATCCATTAAACTGTTTAATTGCTCTATCTGTATTGTTATCTAAATATTGTTTTTCTGCAGCTTCGTAGGTTGCATTGTCTAAATCGGTATCTGTAACTTCAACGTAATCTAATGTTTTAACCCAACGTGCATAATCATCAACGCGACCTAAATCAATATAAATTAAACGTGCTGTAGAAACTGCTTGTGCTGCTTCTGGCGTTCTTGCATAATTTTTGGCTACCTCTTTAAATTTGGTTAAAGCACTTTCATTCTCATTGGCATTATAATATACCAACCCTTGTCGTAATAGTGCTTTTGGCACAAATGAACTCATTTTATACTCGGTGTTTAGCTTATTGTATATAGCTATTGCTTTTTGAGTTTGGTTTTCTTTAACATAAGAGTTTCCTAGCTCATACATAGCATCATCACGTAATTTTGAGTTTGGATAAGCTGAAATAAATTGCTCTAATTCTCTTATTTTTTTTGAAGATTCTCCTAAATAACCTATACTAATTGCTTTTTGAAAAAAGGCATAATCTGATTCTATTTGGTTTAATTTAATTGCATTTTCATAAGCATTTATAGCATTTTGGTAGGCACTAGAAATAAAGTATCCATCACCTAATCTCAAATAGGCATCATTTTGTCTTACTTTATCATCTGTTTTATTAGATATAAATTGGTTGAAAAAATTTATAGATTGTTGGTAATTTTTCAGCTTAAAATAGGTGTATGCCAAATTATAATTTATATTCTCTTTTTCTGGAGTTGATGATGCTTCTGGCGTTTGCTCAAATTGTTTAAAGCTAATTAAAGCTTCATCAAAATTGGTTACGTTATAATCTGATTCTGCTTTCCAAAATGTTGCTCTAGCTGTGTAATTGGCGTCTATTGGTTCTTTTAAAGACGCATTAAATAGGGTTTTTGCTTCTGCATAATTGTTTTCGTTATAAAGTTCTAAACCTCTGTAAAAGGCTACTTTTTGGTAAGCTTCTTTATTTTCAAAACTCTTTTTACCTTCTAATAGTTTAAGTGCTTCTTTGTAATTTTTTGAAGTAATGTAAGCATCAATTAAAAGTGTTTCTATCTCGTCTTTATAACTTGTATTGGGGTATTTTTCTAGATATTCTGTTAAAACTTGCGGAGCAGATTGGTATGGGTTGCCTATTTCGTAACTTATTTTGGCATAATTTAACCAAGCATCTTCTTGAATTTTTAAATCATAATCCATTTGAGACGCATTTCTAAAAGCATTTAAAGCTTCTTGTTTTTTGTTTAAGTTAATATAACTTTCTCCTAAATGGTAATAGGCATTTTGTGCTATGGCGTTATTTCCTCCTACTATTTTATTAAACTCTGAAATAGCATTGTCGTAGTCTTTTTGTTTGTAAAAGGCATATCCTAGTTGATAATAATCTGTGTTATTCCATTTCCCTGTTTGGTCTCTTTTTCCTTTTTTTCCTTTATAATCTCTTAAATATGGAATAGCTTCGGCATATTTTTCGAGATTAAAATAGCTTTCTCCTATAATTTTTGACAATTCAGACACCTCTTCGTCATTACTTGTTTTTAATCTTGCTTTAGCTAGTTCTATTGCTTTTTCAAAATTGCCTAATTTAAAATTTAAATCGGCTTGATAATAGGTTAGTTTTTCTTTGTAGCGTTCTTGGTCACTCACTTGTTCAAAGTAGGTGTTTGCTTGGTTGTAATCATCGCCTTCATAAGCCATAAACCCTATGTAATATTTGGCTTGTGATCCAAACTCTTGAGAGCTTTCAACTTTACTTAAATACTTTTTTGCTTCTTTATATTGCTTACTTGAAAATGCTGAATAACCGTTATTGAAATAAAATTTTTCTTTTTCTTTTTTTGCTAGTGCATTTTCATCTACTTTATCATACCATTTTCTGGCATAAGCATATTTTGAATTTTCAAAATAATAATCGCCTACATCAATAAAAGCTCTATTACGTTTGGTGCTTGTTGGATAATCGTTTACAAAATTTTCTATTAATTGGTCTGCATTTTGCTGGTTTAATCTTACTGCACAATTAGCTATATAATAAGTGCAATCAGATAGTAAAATGGTTTCTTTAGCTGTTTTTTTAATACTGCTAAATAGTGACTGGGCTGCCAAATACTGCTGGTTGTTATAAAGCGATAATGCTTTTTGATAGTCAACTAAATTACTGGTATATGTAGCAGATTGTTGAGCTATAATTTGAAAACTAAACAGTATAGCCACTAAGAGTGAAAAAGCGTTTTTAGCTATCATTAACAATTTGTTTTTAATTTGATGAGTTCAAAGATAAATAACAATTTCTGCTTTTTTCTTAAAGTTTAAAATCATTATTTTAGATTACCTGTTGGTAGTGATACCGTTTTTAAATAACCCCATTTCAATATCTCTAAATTTTTTTATTTATTATAAATCCTATAACGCAACAATTGCATTATAATTATAATACTGCTTATTAAATGTAAAAATACAGAAGCTACAATTATAAAGAATTAAACTTTTAACTTTAAGCTTTTCACTTGTCACTTTTTAATAATACATTTACAGTTCAAAAAAAGTTTCCAATTTATGTCAAACCCAATTTTAGAGCTAAAAGATGCTTCCATATTTCAAGGAGATAGTTTGGTGCTTTCCAACGTTAATGTAGAAATCAATAAAGGTGATTTTGTTTATTTAATTGGTAAAACAGGCTCGGGAAAAAGTAGTTTTATGAAAACGCTTTATGGCGATTTGCCATTAGCAAAAGGTGAAGGGCGTATTGTAGATTACAACTTAAAAACATTAGAAGAAAAAGAAATTCCGTTTTTAAGACGAAAACTAGGCGTGGTTTTTCAAGATTTTAAATTGCTTACAGATAGAAGTGTTAATGATAATTTATTATTTGTTTTAAAAGCTACCGGTTGGAAAAATAAAGATGACATGCAGGCAAGGGTTGAAGAGGTTTTGTCTAAGGTAGATATGAAAACCAAAGGTTTTAAATTTCCGCATGAACTATCAGGAGGTGAGCAACAACGTGTAGCCATAGCTAGAGCCTTGCTTAATAAACCTGAACTTATTCTTGCCGACGAACCCACAGGAAACCTAGACCCACAAACTAGTATTGAAGTTATGGAAGTACTTCAAGATATTAACAAAAATGGAAACACTATTTTAATGGCAACCCATGATTATGCCTTACTGCTTAAATACCCAAGCAAAACATTAAAATGTGATGATAGCAAAGTGTATGAAGTAGTACAACGTAAAGTGTAATATTGGTATTAATTAGAATTAAATATCTTAAATACCGAGTAAA
>JALRJA010000064.1 GCA_023255235.1 Flaviramulus sp. | reverse complement strand
TATAGCACCATGCTTAGAGTGGTATTGCTCATTCCATTGTGGTAAATGAATTGTAGTTGAACCATCGGCGGTAAAAATAATTTCTCTTTTCAAACTATTGTTTTACTAAAACACCATCTGCTTCAAAAGAATAGGTTTTTTTGGGTTTTGTAATTTGAGCAATAGCTTCTTTAGTTTCACCAGCATCTTCGGCATAATGGCGTTGCTCATCAACAGGCACTTCATTAACAAAGGCTTTACCATTTACAATAACGTCTTTGCCAGCAATATCTTTTGGCACAAAAAAGCCATAATCTTTAAACTTTACCATAATTTGATTTCCATCGTCAAGATTAAGTGTCATCCAACAGCCTTTTGTTTGACAAACGGTGTTTACTTTTGCCATTATTTTAGCATCAATACTATCACCTACATTCATTTCTTTATAATGCTTTGCTATAGAACTTGATTGCATAGCATCTTGTTTATTTATTGCTTTTCCAAACGATAAATAAGCTATTTCTTCAACTTTTTCAATTGATTTTTGAGATTCTTCACTTGTTTTCTTGCAAGAATTTAACAGTAAAACTGCCATTATTAATAAGCTAATAGACTTCATAATATAAATATTTCAATTTTAAACAATTTATGTAAATATACGCGTTTTTAAAAACGTTTTTAGTTAAATTTGTGTCATTAAACAAGTAAACTAATGAATGCTTTAATTAATGACATAGCGGTTATAAAAACAAAACACTCAAAAATAAACCATGTAGATTTTGATAGTTTAAAATTTGGAAGTGTTTTTTCAGACCACATGCTAGAATGTGATTATAAAGATGGCAAATGGCAAGCACCTAAAGTGGTGCCTTATGGTCCTGTTACTTTAGATCCTTCTGCAAAAATTTTTCATTATGGCCAATCTGTTTTTGAAGGTATGAAGGCATACAAAGACACCAATGATACTATTTGGTTATTTCGCCCATTAGATAATTTTAAACGGTTAAATATTTCATCAAAACGATTAGCAATTCCAGAATTGCCAGAACATGTTTTTATGAATGGTTTAAAAACTTTGTTGCAAGTTGACAAAAATTGGATTCCTAAAAAAGAAGGCAGTTCGCTATATATAAGACCTTTTGTTTTTGCCTCTGGAAATGGGTTTCACGCCTCACCAGCTAATGCGTATAAATTTATTATAGCTACTGCACCTTCTGGGTCTTATTTTTCTGGTGAAGTAAGTGTTTTAATCGAGCAAACCTATTCTCGTTCTGCCAATGGTGGTGTTGGTTTTGCAAAAGCTGGTGGTAATTATGCTGGGCAGTTTTACCCAACTCAATTAGCTGTTGAAAAAGGCTTTCAACAAGTTATTTGGACAGATGATAACACCCACGAATACATAGAAGAAGCTGGTGCTATGAATATTTTTGTTCGCATTAATGATACCCTTATTACTGCACCTACTAGTGACCGTATCTTAGACGGTATTACACGCAAAAGTATTATTGAACTTGCCGAAAGTAAAGGCATAAAAGTAGAAGTAAGAAAATTAACAGTTAATGAAGTTGTTGAAGCTTCAAAAAATGGTTCTCTTAAAGAAATGTTTGGTGCTGGTACAGCTGCTGTAATTTCTCCTATTGCTAGTTTTGGGTATAAAAATGTTAAATATGAATTACCAAAACAAAATGATTCTTACGCCAATTATTTAAAAAAACTGATAACAGATATACAAACTAACAAAGCAGAAGACCCATTTGGCTGGCGCTATAAAGTTGAGTAGTGAAAAAAAAGTGATTTAGGTTATTTTAAAATTGCCTCAATATTAGGTTTAAAGTAATTAGGACCTTTTAATACCTTGCCATCTTCACGATAAATAGGGTTTCCATCTTCTCCTAATTTACTCATATTGCTTCTTTGTATTTCTTCAAAAACGGCTTCAATTTTGTGTTGTAAACCATGTTCTATTATGGTTCCGCATAAAATATAAAGCATATCGCCAAGTGCATCTGCAACTTCAACCAAATCATTATTATTGGCTGCTTCAAGGTATTCTTCGTTTTCTTCACGCATTAATTTATAACGCAACATGTTTTTTTCAATACCTAAATCTGCTTTAGGGTGTTCTCTATAGCCAATTTTAAATGCTTTATGAAAATCTTTTACTGCTTCAATTTTATTTTTCATCCACTAAGTTTTGTTTAAATTTGCATAAAAATAAGGATATGTTTAGTAAAGGTCAAATCATTTTTGGTGTTTTATTTTTTATTGCTTTTTCTGTAATTATTGGGTTTACCTACCTAAAAGATTCTAAAATACACAAACGTTTTTATGCAGGAAGCGTATGGGTTTTAATAGCTTTTATAACTTTTATTTTATTTATTTCGGCTATTAAATTCTTCTTTACTTAGTTTTCTTTTTTATAAACTACAAAAGCTTTTTTTAATATTATTTATAAAATGGTTGTTTTAACGCAACCTTTTTTAAGATTTTGCATCTATTGTGAAAATAGGGTATATATGAAACTACTTGTAATTATTAGTATATTAATTATTGTTAATATAATTCTTTTATTATTTAGTGTTAACAAAAAAACCGAACCCTAATTTTAGTTTATTAGCTTTATTTTTCCTTAAAGGTGTAATGCCTTTAACAGTAATCATTTAAGAACTTAAAAATGATTATATTTGGTTTGTAAAATTCTTCAAACCAAAAACATGAAAGCCCTAAAATACATTCTGTTTATTTTGCTTATAGCAATTATTGGTTTAGCAATTTATATTGCTGTGCAACCCAATGAATTTAGCTTTTCTAGAAGCAAAGTTATTAAAGCCCCTATTTCGGTAGTTTTTAACCAAGTAGATGATCTTAAAAATTGGCCTCGTTTTTCTCCTTGGATTGAGAAAGACCTTGATGCCTCTTTAACTTTTGGAAACACCACAAAAGGAATTAATGCTAATTACGCATGGAAAGGAATTGTTATAGGTGAAGGAAGCATGAAAACATCTAGTGTTGAAAACAATAAGTCTATTACACAACATATTACTTTTGTTAAACCTTTTAAAGCTGAATCTAATATTAAATGGCATTTTGAAAATACTAATGAAGGCACTAAAGTAACTTGGAATATGAATGGCAAACAAGATTTTAAAGCCAAACTGTACAGTGTTTTTGCAGGTTCTTTTGAAGAAAACACAGTACCCTTTTTTGATAGAGGCTTGTTTAAACTAGACAGTATTATTGATAAAGACATGAAAAAGTTTAGCATTACAAACAATGGTATTGTGCAGCATGGTGGTGGTTATTATTTATACAATACAACTTCTTGTAAAATAGGTGAGCTTGCAAGCAAAATGCAAGAAATGCTACCCAAAGTTAGCAACTATGCAATGTCTAACAATATAAAAATGGCTGGATCGCCTTTTGTTTTGTATCATAAATGGGATACCAATAATGATGCGGTTATATTTTCTTGCTGTGTGCCAACTACAGAACGGGTAATTACTGAACCCAATAGCAGTATTTTAACAGGACAATTACACCCTTTTAAGGCTGCTAAAACAAGCCTTAAAGGCAACTATAAAAACTTAAAACAAGCATGGGATAGCACTATGAATTACATTAGTGAAAATAATTTAAGCATTGTAGAATATGGTCCTATGTTAGAAGTTTATAATACAAACCCCATAAACACTCCAAATCCTGCTAATTGGTTAACAGAAATTTTTATAGCAATAGAATAATAAATGAAACACATTTTACTAGTTTTTATAGGTGGCGGTTTTGGTAGCGTGGCACGTTACATTATTGGAAAATATTTTAACACGCTTGAAAGTGGCATTCCCTATGGCACTTTTATAAGTAATGTTTTAGGAAGTTTACTTATTGGCATTATTTTGGGTTTAGCTGTTAAAAACAACAGCTTTTCAGAAAATCAAACCTTGTTATTAGCAACTGGTTTTTGTGGCGGCTTTACAACCTTTTCAACCTTTGCTTATGAAAACCATTTGTTTTTAAAAACTGGTGATTTTACCAGTTTTGCTATTTACACTATAGCTAGTTTTGTTATTAGTTTCTTAATGGTATTTCTAGGTGTTTTTCTAGTGAAATAAAAAACTTTATTCAAAGCGTATAGCTTTTACAGGTGAAATTTTAGTAACTAAGTAAGTTGGTAATAAAAGCATAAATAAACACAATAAAAGGGTTCCAATATTTAATGCTAAAATATACCCAATACTTATATAAACCGGTGCTTCTGTTACATAATACACACTAGGGTCTAAATATATAAGCTTGAGATATTTTTGAGCTAAAAGCAAGCCTAAACCCAGTAAATTACCCCAGAATAGCCCAAGTAATATTAAATAAGACGCATTGTATAAAAAGAGTTTACGAATACTCCAGTTATTGCTTCCTAAAGCTTTTAATATGCCTATCATTTGTGTGCGTTCTAATATTAAAACTAATAATGCCGTTATCATATTAATTCCGGCTACTAAAATCATAATGCCTATAATGCCATAAATATTTTTATCAAATATTTTAATCCATTCAAAAATAGAATAATACTTATCTGTAACTGTTTGTGTGTTTAAAGTAGATGGTGTATTCTGGTAAATTTCAATACCTTTTTTATTTATTTTAGAGTAATCATCAATAAAAACTTCAAAATTACCAATTTCATCTTCATGCCATTTGTTAATGCGTTGAATGTGCTTAATATTTCCTATTACATACTGCTTGTCTAAATCTTGAAACCCTGAATTATAAATACCAACAATGCTACATTTCACATAATTTGGTAGTTTTTCTGGATCATCTTTAGCAAAAACCATTTGAAAATCTGTACCTAATTTAAACCCTAATCTATTGGCCAAATATTGTGAAATTAAAATCTCTTCACTCCATTTAGTTTTAAAATTGGGCAATCTGCCATCTACCAAAAATTCTTTAAAATAGTGCCAGTTATAATCGTTGCCTACACCTTTAAAAATAGCACCTTCAAAATCTGTTTCGGTTCTTATAACGCCAAACTTTGTAGCAACCCCTTGAATATGGTTAATGCCTTCAACCAACTTAAAATCTGGATAAAAATCTTGATTTTTTGATATTGGAAAAACACTTTCTTGAGAGTTATTACTATCAAAATTTGAAATGGTAATATGGCCATTAAACGCTATTACTTTATCACGTATTTTTTGCTGAAGCCCAATACCAGTAGCTATGGCAACCATCATTACAATAATGCCTATTGCTATGGCAGCAATTCCAATTTTTATTATTGGTGCCGATATACTACTTTTATACGTTTTACTGCCAATTAAACGTTTAGCTATAAAATACTCGTAATTCAAATTTTATAATGGGTTTTAATATTTTCAAAAATACAGTTTTATTATTTGTTTTAATAATGATTTCTTGTGCAAACTTATCAAAACCTAAATCTATAAAACCAGTAATAACTGTTACCGAAAAAAATAAGATACTTAACCAAGCGGCTGATAATAATACCATTATATGTGGAGCTAATCAAACAGCTATATATTTGCCGCTTTTAAAAGGAAAGCAAGTAGGCGTAGTTGCCAATCCAACTAGTGTTATTTTTAAACAAATTGCTAAAACACCAACAACACCTGATAATACCCAATATACTCATTTAGTTGATTCGCTACTATCATTAAACATTGCCATTAAAAAGGTTTTTGCTCCAGAGCATGGGTTTAGAGGTACGGCAGATGCCGGTGAAATTATTACAGATGGAATTGATACTAAAACCTTGTTGCCAATTATTTCACTATACGGCAATAATAAAAAACCAACTCAAGAACAACTAAACGGTTTAGAAATTATAGTATTTGACATACAAGATGTTGGTGCTCGTTTTTATACTTACATCTCAACATTACACTACATAATGGAAGCTTGTGCAGAAGCTGGAATTCCTGTTTTGTTACTAGATAGACCAAACCCCAATGGGCATTATATAGACGGTCCTATTCTTGAAAAAGAATATACCAGTTTTGTAGGCATGCACCCAATACCTATAGTTCATGGAATGACAATTGCTGAGTATGCACAAATGATAAACGGTGAAAAATGGCTAGCAAATAAGGTGTCTTGCGAATTGAAAATAATTCCTGTAAAGAATTATAACCGTAATTTAAATTATGACCTACCCATAAAACCAAGCCCCAATTTACCAAATAAAATAGCTATAAATTTATATCCTAGTTTATGTTTATTTGAAGGAACAAATGTGAGTGTAGGCAGAGGTACAAACGCTCCTTTTCAGGTTTTTGGAAGCCCTTTTTTAAGTACTGAAAAATATGATTTCAGCTTTACTCCTCAACCCAATGATGGTGCAAAATACCCAAAACACCAAGATATAGTATGCCATGGCAAAAATTTAATTTTTGAAGAAAATCTAAATACTATAAACCTCAAATGGTTAATAGAAGCCTACAATAATTCTGAAAATAAAACAGCCTTTTTTAATTCATTTTTTACAAAACTAGCTGGAACAACCAAACTACAAGAGCAAATAGAAGCAGGTTTAAGTGAAAGCGAAATAAAAAAAACATGGCACGAAGGGCTAGAAATATTTAACCAAACACGAAGCAACTATTTAATTTATAAATGACCCGAATTATAACATACCTACTATTGCTAACAGGCTTTTTTAGCTTTAGTCAAAACAAACATAATTACAATACAGATAAAACCAGAATAGCCAAACGTGTAGCCAAAACCTTTTTAAGAAGAAATAACATTCCTGGCATGTCTATAACCGTTATAGAAAAGGGTAAAACTATTTGGTCTGAAGGATTTGGTTATGCCAAATACAGCCCAAAAGAAAGAGTGTTGCCAAATAAAACTCAATTTAGAATTGCCAGTATATCTAAATCTATAACAGGACTTACATTGGCAAAACTAATGGATGACAACTATATTGACTTAGATAAAAGTATTTATTATTACCTACCTAATTACCCTAAAAAAACTTATGATTTCACAGTAGCTGAGCTTGGTGGACACACAGCAGGTATTAGAGATTATAAAAATCATGAATATTCTCTTAATAAAAAAATGAGTATTAAAGAAGGGCTTGAATTATTTAAAAATGACCCGCTTTTATTTAAACCATCTACCCAATTTTTATACAATTCTTTTGGCTATGTATTGCTAAGTGAAATTATGCAAAAAGTTTCCAATAAAAACTTTTACAGCCTGGTTAATGATAGTATTTTTAAACCTTTAAGAATGTCTAAAACACTACTTGATTCTTCTGATATAGAGATTCCTAATAAAACCCATTTTTTCAAAACTAAACGCGTTTTATCTAAGCCCGTTGCAAATGAGTATAAGGTTGCTGGTGGCGGTTTTTTATCAACCTCTGAAGATATTGCCAAGTTGGGTAATGAAATAATTTCACAAAAAATTGTTTCAAAAGAATCTATTTCAAAAATAACAACAACACAATATCTTTTAAACGGAGATGAAACAGGTTATGGTATTGGTTTTTCTATTGGTAAAACCAAAAAAAATACGCCTAAGTTTTATCACACTGGTGGTGGTGTAGGTGCTTCTAGTGTACTGTTAGTTTTTCCTGAAGAAGAACTTGTTATTTGTGTTTTAACAAACCTAACGGGTATTTCTATGGATGCTTTTGGTACTGAACTTGAAAATGTTTTTATACCCTAATCTTGGTTGTCGGGCATTATAGTAGGGCGTTTGTATTTTTGAAACGGTTGTTTCAATAAGTGTTTAATACTACTATTTTCTTTTTCATCGGGAAATACATCTACTCCATAAATAATTTTATTAGAATCTAGTGTCATGTAAGTTCCAAATAATCTATCCCATACTGAAAAAATATTTCCGTAGTTTGAATCTGTATAAGGTAATTTATAATGATGGTGTACTTTATGCATATCGGGAGATACAATAACATAACTAAGTAAATTGTCTAGCTTTTTTGGTAATTTAATATTGGCATGATTAAACTGGGTAGCTACAACCGATAATGATTGATATAGCATTACTAAAGCAATAGGAGTTCCTATTATGAAAATACCCATGAGTGTAAAAACATACCGAATAACACTCTCAAGCGGATGATGTCTATTGGCGGTTGTTGTATCTACATTATGATCTGAATGATGCACTAAATGAACCATCCAAAGTGGCTTAACCTTGTGCTCTATTAAATGTGGTAAATAGGCACCAATAAAATCTATTAAAAAAATACCTAAAATAGTATATAGCCATAAAGGAATTTCTGGCAACCAATTTAAAATACCAAAGCTATTTTCCATTACCCAATCGGAAGATTTTAAAAACAAAAATGCCAAGGGTAAATTCACTAAAATGGTAGTTATAGTAAAAAAAATATTAGGTATGGCGTGTTTCCATTTTTTATATTTAAAACTAAATAACGGTACAATGCCTTCTATTATCCAGAAAAACAGCAATCCGCTAACAATAATAATTCCTCGATGTAAAGAAGGAATTGTTTCAAAATAATTTAAAATAGTTTCCAAAATAAATTTTTCTTTAAATATACTTATTTTATTTTTTGCTTCATAGATTCTACAATATTATATGCGGCAGGACAAATAGCAATATTTTTTAAAGTTAGGTTTGAAATTTGTTGAAATTTTTTTCGGTTAGTATGCGGAAATTCTCTGCAGGCTTTTGGTCTCACATCATAAATTGAGCAATTATTATCTGTTTCTAAAAATGGGCATGGTAAGGTTTTTAACACATAATCACCTTCTTGGTCAACACGCAGATATTCATCTGTAAATTGCTTAGGTTTTTGTCTCATTTTTTTTGCAATTCTATCAATATCTTTTGCTGTAAATAGCGGTCCTGTAGTTTTACAGCAATTGGCACATTCTAAACAGTTTATTTTTTTAAACTCTGCTTCATGCAGTTCAAGCATTATATAATCTAAGTTTCTAGGTGGTTTTTTTCTAAAGCCAGTTCAAAAAATAGTGATCGAAAATGTTCGATAACTCCCGAGCAATCTGTGGAGTGCTCAGTCAGCCCTTCGGAAAATCCTTTTTCAATTCCTCCATGAATTATGTAAATATGTCGCAGAGCGGTGATAAAATAT
>JALRJA010000014.1 GCA_023255235.1 Flaviramulus sp. | reverse complement strand
GTTTCAATAGGTTTTATAAATTTCAAAATAGCTTTTCCAAAATCAACTTTATAAAAAGACTTGTCAATAAGTGAATCGTTTTTGGTTTTAATGGTGAAGTAGTTTGAGTTTATACTCACACTATCAATTACAATAGTATTGTTTATAGCAACTTTTTTAGTTCTATAATTTGAGTTTTGAGCCAATGCATTAAACCCAATAAAAAAGATAAAAAGGCAGGTTATAAACTTCATTACATACTTAAACTTCAAATAGTTTAAAATATTTTATTAATAGATTTCGTTAAAAGTGCTATAAAATAATAGTGTAAAAGTAACGCATTATTTATTTTAGCTGAAATTAACTCACTTTTTAAAAGTGAGTTATCCCAAAGCAGTTAGGGATTTCATCAAACTTACTAGAAAAATGAAAATAATCTCATACAACGTAAACGGCATTCGTGCAGCATTGAATAAAGGGTTTATAGATTGGTTAAAAAGTGCCAACCCAGATGTAATTTGTTTACAAGAAATTAAAGCTTTAAAAGAGCAATTGGATTTAGATATTTTTGCCAAAGCTGGTTACAAATACAACTATTGGTTTAGTGCTCAAAAAAAAGGCTACAGCGGGGTTGCTATTTTAAGTAAAATAGAGCCAAATCATGTAGCATATGGCACAGGAATTGCTTCAATGGATTTTGAAGGTAGAAACCTGCGAGCCGATTTTGATGGTGTTTCGGTAATGAGTTTATATTTACCGTCAGGAACCAATGATGCTCGGTTAGACCATAAGTTTGAGTATATGGATATGTTTCAAGATTATATAAACACCCTTAAAAAAGCGATTCCTAATTTAGTTATCTGTGGAGATTATAATATTTGTCATCAAGAAATTGACATTCATAACCCAAACGGATTAAGCAACGTTTCTGGATTTTTACCTGCAGAACGCAAGTGGATAGGTGGGTTTATTAATAGTGGGTTTACAGATTCTTTTCGCCATTTAAATAAAGAACCTAATAACTATACATGGTGGAGTTACCGTGCCAATTCTAGAGCTAATAACAAAGGTTGGCGATTAGATTATGCTATGGTTTCAAACCACATACAAGAAAAGATAAAAAGAGCCGTTATATTATCAGACGCTGTGCATAGCGACCATTGCCCAATATTAGTTGAAATAGAAAATTAAACCCAATTTATAATAACCAAACCTAAAAAGTATTTTAAAATGACAAAAAAAATTTCATTAGTTGCCTTAACATTAGTCCTTGCAACATCATGCGTTTCGCCTAAAATTTACAAAGAATTAGAATCAAAATATGCCAATTTAAAACAAGCAAACAGAAAACTTGCTGATGAAAATGAAGGCTTACTTTTTGATAAAACAAACGCTGAAA
>JALRJA010000289.1 GCA_023255235.1 Flaviramulus sp. | reverse complement strand
AAATACGTTCTAGCCAAAAGAGCCTTAACAGCAGTAGCCGATAGAGTATTAGAGTTTCCACTTCTAGAAGTAGGTTTCATTAAAGATATTGCCATAGTCATATCTGAAATTATTTGATCATATACTTCTTTAACGGTATTTCTTTCGGGTAATCTGGTTGGGTCGAAATCTAATATTAAGGGAACTCCTAAATGACTGGCATCGGCTGTAAATTTGTAATGTTGAGCAAATAGTCTTACCATATCGAAATATACTAAGGCTCTTAAAGCATAGGCTTCTCCTATAATATGGTTTTTATTTGCTTGTGATGGTTGTGCAACTGTTACATCTGAATTAATAATATTGTTAAGGGCATTATTAGCTCTATACATCCCCATCCATAAATTGGTTGCATCGGGGTCTGTGACTCGTTGCACATGGCCGGCATAATCTACAAGCCTATTTGCTTGGGCGTTTTGTTTAACATCGTCTGCCATTACATCAGGAATCATAAACAGGGTTCTACCGTAGTAGTAGGTGCCAGAGATTTCATCATAAACTCCTGTAATAGAGGTTTCAAGATCTTCTAAATTCTTTATAGCATCCACATCTGATACTTGTTGTTGTGGAGTGAGCTCTAAAAATGAATCTGTACATGATAAGGTTAGGCTTATCAAAGCGAATAGTGTTATTTTAAAATATTTTTTCATGTGTCATTTTTTAATTTACAATTGAATATCCAACCCAAATGAAATGGTTTTCATGGCTGGTGTAAGTGCATTATAGTCTCCATTTATAGCTTGTTCTGGATCTATATACAAATCTTTGTCTTTTGTAAATGTTAAGATATTAGTTCCTCTTGTATATACTCTTAAAGTATTGATTTTCAATAATGATGTTACAGATTCTGGGAAATTATAGGCAATAGTTAAATCTTTTAAACGAATAAAACTACCATCATAAAGCCATCTTGAGTTGTTTGGTTCATTACTTCCAGATTGCCCACCCCATCTAAACCTTGGTACTAGAGCGTCTGTTTTTCCTGGAACCCATCTATTTTCATATAACCAAGTGGCTGTACTTCTGGGTGTTAGCCTCCCATCTCCTAGTGAACCGCGAGCTCTACTATCAAACAAATAATTACCCGATGAGTACATAAAATTAGCATTTAAACTAAACCCTTTATAAGTAATAGAGGTATTAAAACCACCGTACACATCGGGGGTTGCAGACTTGCCATCTAAAAAACGCTCAGCATTGGCAAGGTTGTTGGTTACTGCTGTTTTTGTAGCATCTGTGTACCACTGTGGGTCTCCATTAGTTTGATCTACACCTGCCCAACCATATAAATAAAAGGACTGAAAATCCTGACCAACTTCTCTTCTATAAGCACCGCTATTGAAATCTGATGTGAGCTTTGTTATTTTGTTTTTTATGAAGGTAGCATTAAATCCAAGGCTCCATTTAAAATTGGTTTTATTTATAATATCGGCATTCAAAGTAAGTTCTATACCTGAATTTTCCATAGCTCCAACGTTTTGAATTAGTGAGCTAAATCCTGTTGTGGGAGAAATAGGTTTATCTAAAATAAGTTCTGAAGAAACTCTATTAAAATATTCAATGGTACCAGATATTGTTTTGAAAAATCCAAAATCTAAACCAATATTAAAGTTTTCTTGAGATTCCCAAGTAAGGTTAGGGTTTCCAATTTGTAAAGGGCTTCCGCCTGGTGCTCCGTCATAGTCTTGCCCATAAGTGTATAAGCCCTGCGACGCAAAATTACCTATGTCTGCATTGCCTGTTACACCAAATGAGGTTCTTAGTTTTAATAAATCAATAAAAGAAATGTCATTTAAAAAATTTTCTTTGTAAGCATTCCAACTTGCTCCTACAGAGTAAAAAGTACCATATCTTGTATCTGAACCAAATCTTGATGAGCCGTCACGTCTTAAACTGCCTGATAGAAAGTATTTGCCATCATAATTGTAGTTGGCTCTTGAGAACATGGAAACAAAAGTATAATCTGACCTGGTTCCTCCTACTGCAAAATCGGCAGAGGCACTGTTTAATGTTCTAACAATATCATT
Organism: Flaviramulus sp.; assembly: GCA_023255235.1. GTDB lineage: Bacteria > Bacteroidota > Bacteroidia > Flavobacteriales > Flavobacteriaceae > JALRJA01. The sequence continues at coordinate 5,988 of JALRJA010000289.1, read as the reverse complement.
TGGGAATTGTGTTCCTGAGGCGTTATGAGACTCTCTGGTTGTTTTTTGAGCTTCATAGCCTGCTAAAAAATTAAAATTATGCTTTTGATTTAAAATGAAATTATAATCTAAAGTTTGTGTGCCTACCCATGTTTTTATAGATGTGGTAGCTTCATAAGCATAACCATTGGTGTTTCGTCCGCCACCATATCGTCTGTTAAGATATTGCGATTCGTTAATGGTAAGAATATCAAAATTCCATTGAGATCTAAAAACTACATTTTTTAGAAAATTAGCTGTAATTGCAAAATTATCAATAATTCTTGATGTATTTGTTTCCCATAAATCATCTCCACTTAAACTTCCAACGGGGTTAGCACCACCCAATGGAAAATAGTTGGCATGTTCTGCATTGTACCGTCCTTGTTCATCAAAAATAGGAATCAAGGGTGATAACTCTAATGTATTTTTAAAAGGATTGTTAAAAGACCCCGAATCGAAAGAGGTGCTCGATGTTATATCAGAAATTAAAATATTATTTGATAGAGTTAAAAAACTATTTGCTTTATATTCTAAATTAGATCGTGTACTAAATCTTTTGAATCCGTAACCTATAATATAACTTTCTTGGTCCATGTATGATCCAGACATAAAATATTTGACTTTATCTGTACCACCTCGCACACTTAAATCATAGCTTTGGGTTATTCCTGTTCTAGTAATGGCATCTAACCAATTGATGTCTGTTGGCTTCCCTGTTGATGGGTCTATCAATTGTCGAAACGTGTTATCAAACCTAGTTTGTGCCTGTGTTGGAGTATCTCCTCTATTAATGTAGCCTTCAAGAAATAACTCGGTATATTGTGCAGCATTTAATGGTTTGAGAATGTTTTTTGATGCCTGAGAATTGAACCCTGTTAAAGATTTAAAATCAATGACTGCTTTGCCTGATTTTCCTTGCTTTGTTGTTATTAAAATAACTCCATTTGCACCTCTAGAGCCATAAATTGCAGTAGAGGCAGCGTCTTTTAATACACTTATACTTTCAATATCGTTTGGGTTTATGGAAGCCATTACATTGCTACTAGCGCCGTCATTATCGTTTGTTGCTTGACTTCCGGCTTGAATAGGGATGCCGTCTATAACATATAATGGTTCGCTAGAGGCTGTAATTGACCCTATACCCCTGATTCGTATTTGTGTATTGGAGCCAGGAGCTCCATCTAGAGCAGAAGCTTGTATGCCAGCTATACTTCCTCTCAATGTTTGTTCAAATGTAGATGTTGGTACCTGCTCTAAATCAGCACTTTTTACCACTCCTACTGAACCTGTGAGTGATTCTTTTGTTTGTGTACCGTAACCTACTATTACAACTTCATCTAACGAAGCGGCATCTTCACTTAGAATTACGTTTATTTGATTTTGATTACCAACTACAACAGATTGCTTTAACATGCCAACAAAAGAGAATTCTAAAACAGCATTATCTGGTACAGCAATACTATAGTAGCCATCAAAATCTGTTTGTGTCCCTTTTGTAGTGCCTTTTACAACAATGTTTACACCTAATAGTGGCAGTCCATCTGTATCTTTCACAGTACCAGAGATAATTTTTTCTTGTATAGAAGATTTATCATTTATAGATGCACTGCTTTTAGGTTTTTGGTAGTTGTATTTTACAATAACTTGTTTTCCAACTATTTTATAAGTTAAACTAGTGTTTGAAAAAGCTTCATCTAAAATTTTTGAGATTTGTACATTTTTAAATTTTAGAGATACTTTTTTGTTTGTATTCAAAACATCGTCTTTATAAAAAAAGATGTAGTCACTGGTGTTTTGAATTTCTTTAAAGAGTTGTTCTATTGATATACTATTAACATCTATATCAATTTTGGTTTGGCTTGCTATAGAATTCCCATAAACAGATGTGAGTCCAATGCTAATAAACAATATAAATATTCTCATAAGCGTGGAAATTACTTTACTTGAGTTTTTTTTCATACTTTTGGATTTGATTAATTAATGTTGCTGTAGTTTTTAACAGCAGTGTTTCTAAAACAGCCAGAGGATGGTGGTGCATCTTCTGGCCTTTTTTTTGCTAATTCAAAAATTCACTTCATATGTTATAATTTTGGTTAATTAATTGTTATTTTGCTATCAGTATATGTGTAATTCATATTTGTACTAGCTTTTATGTTTTCTATAACTTTGTTAATATTTTCATTCAAATCGAGGTAGCCAGAAAATGTTTCTTTAGCTAAGTTTTGATCTGTAATTTCAATCTCAACATTGTAATACCTTGATATCCTTTTTGTTATATATTTTAAATCATCATTCTTAAAAATAAGGAACCCGTCTTTCCATGAAAAATATTGGTTAACATCAATTTTTTCTGATATAATACTCATTGTTTTCTTGTTATAACGTGCTTGTGTGCCTGGTGAAATTTTCATCTTATCTGTGTGTAAATTGGAGGCATTTTTGTTATAGCTAATTTGCACACTACCGCTTTTTAATACAGTGTTTATAGCGTTTTCATCGTTGTAGTTGGTGATTCCAAAAATAGTTCCTAAAACTTCAACTTCTTGGTTATCAGATATTACGATAAATGGTTTGTCTTTATTGTGAGCCACATCAAAAATAGCTTCTCCTTCCATGTATAGCTCTCTTTTGTTTCCATTAAATACGGCTGGATAAACCAATTTAGAGCCCGAATTCAACCACACTATGGTTCCATCTGAGAGTTGTATGTTAGAGCGCTTGCCATAAGGTACAAGAAGTGTATTAAAAACTGTTTTATTATTTTTTGAGGTTTTTTGATTTACTTCTTTGTTTTTTCCTATGGTTACTTTTTGACCAGAGTTTGAATAATTAATTGTAGAAGCATCTTCATTAATATCCAAATTTTCTCCTTCTCCTAAAATGAGCACCACGTTATCTGATTTATTGATATCTATATTTTTTGCTGAATCAATAAAATCTGCTATAGAATTTGTTGGTGTTCTTAGAAACGAAAAACTAATTGCTATTAATAAAGTTGTGCAAGCTGCTGTACCTAGGTAAATTTTAAAACGTTTTTTTCGTTTAGATATATTATCTACAGATTTTAAAATTTTATTTTTCAACACAATTTTCTCTAACTCAGTAATGGGTAAAGTCTTTATTTTATGAGTTCTACTCGCTTTCATTATTTTTTATTAAATAACATTATTTTGTTCTGTTTGGTTTTTGGCGTTATCAATCTTGCTGATTATACTATGTTAATAAGTAGTTATTTGGTTTTTTATAGACATCAAGACTTATAATTATTTGGTTTTTAATAAAATTTTAACTTACGCAGTGTTTTTATGGCTCTATAAATTGACGTTCTTGCTGTTTCAATTGAAATACCCATTATAGCTGAAATGTCTTCGTATGTTCTATTTTCATTAAATCTCAAAAACAATACTTGACGTTGCTTTTTTGTTAGCGTTTTAAGAGCTTTTTTTAAATTTGTGTTTGTTTCTGAGGCTTGTTCTGTTTTTATTATTTCTTCCTCACAAGAAATAGCGTAATTTTTACTGTTTCCTTCTAAGAGAAATAGAAATTCTTTCATAGAAACAGGCGTGTCTGTTGTTTTGTATTTTTTATTTATTTTCCTTTTAAGAGATTTTATAAGGTAATACTTGACATTTGTAGTTAATGACAAGTTTTTTCTATACTTATACAAATCTAAAAACAAGTCATGAATACAATCCATAACATAACCCCTATCTTTAGAATGATACATTCCGTAAGAGAAAAGAATATCTATATATTGGTCATACAGTTTACCCAACGCTTGTTTGTCTCCACAAATAAGTTTACGCCAAACAATTTCTTCATTGTTAGAAGACGTGCTGCTATGTGTAGCTATAGATGAACGAATTTCAGAATCTAAATTATTAGCATCCGATAGAGCTAATGCCCGTTCTACAGATTCTTGCATAAGCTTTGAGTTTGTTAATTTTATTAATAAACTTTAACATTGATTTTAATATAAGCGATTTTAAGGTGCTTTATAGACACAATTATTAAATATTTGCTAAAAAATTTGTTTTTTTTAATAATGTTTATAAAAATCATTAAAAAATTAAAAAACACTTGCTTAATATTGTTTTTTTTTAAATTATTTTTATTTTATAAGATTCTTAAATATACCTCTATTCTTATAAAGTTGTAATTTTTTTTATGTTGAATACCTTAAATACATCGGTTATTGGTATCAAAACAAGATATAGTCTTTCAATTTGCAGTTAGAAAATGCCCATAAATACATTTATTGTGGTTTAAGAGTTGTGGATAAACTATTTTAAATGAGATTGTTATAAAAATTACTTCACTTATATTGAGAATTGGTTTTTCTAAAATACTTTATCGGTAATATTTTTTTACCATATACCAATAGTGAGGCTGTATTAAAGATGCAAAATAAGGTAAGCTTACAAACTGTGAGTTACCACAATTTTTAGGGTAGATTTCAACACTATTTTGCCAGCATATTTTGTGTAAGGATGATAAATTACATCTTTTTTAAACACTCAATAATAAGATAAAAAATGAGGTAGTCTTAAATGATAAAACCTCCCTAAATCATACTTTTAGAGAGGTTTTGTTTTAATTTGCTTTTCTTAAAGAAGCGGTCTGGACGGGACTCGAACCCGCGACCTTCGCCGTGACAGGGCGACATTCTAACCAACTGAACTACCAAACCTTCGCTTTATTGCGATTGCAAATATACATGCCTTTTTTTATATGTCAAATGTTTTTTTGTTTTTTTACAGCTTTTAAAAAAAATATTCAGAAAACACCCTTTTTACAAATACACTACCTTTAGCAAACTTTTAAGCAAACTTTTGACGCTCTATCATAAATGTTGTAAGAATGTTATTAAAACCGCTATTTATATTAGCTTCAACATACTTAATTTTATACTGAGCACATTGTAACCGCAAATCTGTAAAATACTTATTAACCGCTTTACTGTAGTTTTCTTTTATAGAATTGGCATATAAATTTATATGCTCGCCTGTTTCAACATCTACAAATCGTTTTGGTTTATTATCAAAATCAAAGGTTTGTTCTTTTTCTTTATCAAAAACATGAAACAAAACAACTTCGTGCTTGTTGTATTTTAAATGACGCAACGCTTCCAATAATTTTGTGTTATCTTCAGAAGTTTGAAACATATCAGTAAACAAAAAAATCAAGGAACGTCTGTGAATTTTTTCGGCTATTTCATGCAAATACTTATACGTTTCTGTTTGTTTATTAAATGTATCATGAACCAAAGCCTCACTTAAACGACTTAATAACATTTGATGGTGTCGCTCGCTTCCTTTCTCAGGAGCATAATAATCATAGGCATCACTATACATACTCAAGCCAACAGCATCTCGTTGTTTTTTTAAAATATACATTAAAGAGGCAGAAGCCAATACAGAAAAGCCTATTTTATTTAAGCTGTTTATAGACATTACCTCTTTTTTAGGATAGTACATAGAACTGCTTTTATCTAAAATAATATGGCATCTTAAATTGGTTTCCTCATCATATCGTTTGGTATATAATTTATCTGTTTTAGCAAACAATTTCCAGTCTATATGCCTAGTGCTTTCACCTTGATTATAAATTTTGTGCTCTGAAAATTCAGCAGAAAACCCATGAAACGGACTCTTATGCATACCAGCAATAAAACCTTCAACCACTTGTTTGGCAAGTAGCTCTAAGTTTTTAAACCCTTCTGCTTTATTAAGTTCGTTTTGTAAATTCATAGCAAAGCTTCAATCTTATTTCAAAACCCCATCAACAATACCATAAGATACAGATTCTTTGGCATCCATCCAGTGGTCTCTATTAAAATCTTTCATTACTTTTTCAAATGTTTGCTCGCAATTTTTAGCCAATATTTTGGCACTTAGCTCTTTGGTTTTAATAATTTCTTGAGCAGTAATTTCAATATCACTAGCTTGACCACGAGCACCGCCACTT
>JALRJA010000118.1 GCA_023255235.1 Flaviramulus sp. | reverse complement strand
CCAAGCGCAAAAAAGCCAAAGCGGCAGCAAAAGCCCGTTGGAAGAAAAAACTAGAAAAAATGGATATTTTCCAAACTCCTAATAAAAAGAAGAGGTAAAAATGCGCATTGAAGAAGACATCAAATTAGATTACAAAGATGTTCTAATGTTTGATTCATCGCTTAGAGCATAAATAAAGTTTGCCGATGGAAACAAATCGTGCTTATCAATTACTTTAAATCTTAGAAAATCTGTACCTGTTGTATTGTTTCTTCCGGTATAGTATGATATAAAAGCCTCTGCTCTTAATCCTAAAACAGCTTTGAGTTTTTCAGTTATATTAAACTCATTTGATATATATGTTGATGCTATGTTTTGTTCTCCTTCATAAGCATCGCCTGCATTAAAAATATCACCCGATATTAAAAATGTACCATCAACATTATTGTCTCTGTTCCAAATAGCCTCTGGTGTTAGTAAATTATTAGGGTTACCATCTGGCACTTCAACTCCATTATTATTAAATGTATAATCATCAATACTAAAGTCTCTAAATTTATAGGTATAAGCACCACCAAATTTTACTTTTGCTGGTTTCCCTCCAAATTGGTACTTTTTACTGAAATCAAATTTTGAAGCCCAACTTTCTTCTTGCAACCATCGCCATATACGAATTGGAAAAGTTGCTGCAGATGGTGATATAAAAAACGCATTATTATCACTTTCTTGTAAAGGGGTTATTCTATGGTCTTTATCATAAACTTTAGCAAATGTTGGTGAGAATTTCCAATCAAAATCCCAATCGTTTTGGCTACCAAAAGAATGACTCCCGTTTATTAATATGTTTGTAATTGAACGTTCTGTATATGTGATAGCATCTTTAGTTAAGGGTTCAACACCAGAGCCTGAACCTGTTCCGCCTTGTGCTACTAATTGACTAAAAAACCCACCCGTAGATTCGCCATTTTGAATATGAAGCGCGTTTACTTTGTATTTTGAGTTTTTAGTTTTGAAAGTCAACCCAACAAGACCGTTTAAAAGTATATTATTTATACCCTCACTACCTTCAGATATTCTATCAATAACTAACTCATTATTTGATAGGTTATTGGCATCTAGTGCAAACGCACCATCAACTCTGTTTTCATAAAAAGTGGTGCTGTTTTTATATGAGAAAGATGCTAAGTAACCTAATTTATTGTTATCTCCAACCAAAAACTGATTGCCTAAAGTAAATCCAAAATCAAAATTAGGTTTGCTTGTTTCTTGTTTAGCTCCTAATTCGCTATCAAAACGCCCAGTAAGAGAGGTTAATAATCCTCTGTTTTCAAATGTTCCAGGAATTGGTTGGTATCTGTTAATTTGTAAGTTTCTTGTTCCATCATCATACCCCCAAAAATCGGTACTGCTAGCTGTTCCAATAAGGAAGTTATCTTTACCGTGCATTTGCGGATTGTATCCGGCACCAAAGGCTATTGAAGCTTCCAATTTTGTTGGAAAATCTTTTGTTACAATATCTACCACACCACCTGTAAAGTCTGCTGGGTATTCTGCTGCAGCCGATTTTACAACTATAATATTATCTAAAATATTGGTTGGGAAAATATCCATTTGAATGGTGTTTCTATCAGGGTCTAAACCAGGAATATCAACACCGTTAAGTGTTGATTTTGTATAGCGATCACCAAGACCTCTTACATATACATATTTACCTCCTTCAACAGATACGCCGGGTACACTTTTTACCGCACTAGCTAAATCTCCAGCACCACTTGATTTGATACCTTGTGCAGACAAACCATCTAAAAGTGTTACCGACTTTTTTTGAATGTTTAATACTGCATTTTCAGTGTTGCGTTTTATGCTTGTTGCTATAATTACTTCGTCTAATGAATTGGATGCTAATGTTACATCTAAGTCAACAACTTGATTTGGTTTTATAACTACATCGCTAATTTCTTTTGTTTCATATCCAACAAAAGAAAATTGTATGGTATAAGTTCCTGGTTTTAAATCTATTTGATACTTACCATCAAAATCAGATGTTGTTCCGGTTGTTGTTCCCTTAACTATTATATTGGCAAATGCTAAAGGTTCATTATTATATTCGCCATCTATAACATTACCTGCTAGTGTGCCTTGCTGAGAATATGCAGCTAAAATTGAACTAAAAAAAAGTAAAAGAAATATATAACTATTTTTCATATATATTATTTTATACGACTACTCACTAGGTGAGTAGTCGTATTTGTTTTGTTTAAAAAATTCTTTTTTTAGAAGCCTAAACTTCCAGCAGTATTTGCATAAGTCCAGCTAAGTCTAGATGTAATTGCTCCTGTTGTTTGTGCTCCGTCAGTAACTTGTGTTGTCCATGTTGCTGCTCTGGCAGTAAAATCTGGATTCAAAATAATTTTATCTTCAGGGATATCGTTACTAGAATCAGAGTCATCACAGTTTTGTGCACAGCCTACTTTTTCTTGAAAAATAGAGTTGTTAAAACCAACCACTTGCCAGTTTGAAAATGTAATAGCTCCGTTTAAGAAGTTTTGAGAAACGGCATTGTTATCTAACTCTACATCAGAACTTGCTTTAAATCCTTTTGCAAATACGTTTGATGTAGAACCCATAGCTTTACTTCTGTAGTCTGCATACTCACCGTTGTTAGTGCTTGTATTTCCAAATAGAGTTAGGTTTTGAAGTGTGAAAGATCCTGTAGAAGTCCCTTCTGGTCCATCAATTTCTAAAGCATGATCTGAAGCAGCACCTAAAACAACCACAGCGTTGTCAATAGTTCCTGAGTAGGCTTGATCTATATCTAAACCATCATCACCTTGTGCCCATACTAATAGGTTTGTAGCATTAACTGTTCCGCCAAAAAACTCAATACCATCATCAACATTTGCTACTACTTCTACATTGTTTATTACAGTTCCCGAACCAACACCACCAAGTGTTAATCCGTTTATTTCATTTCCTTCACCAATTAAAGCACCACCATGTCGAATAGAAACATATTCTAATCTTCCTGAGTTATCGGCAGCATTAGTACCACCATATAAACCAAAGGTGTCATCAGCTGGAATGCCTTCTATTTGAGTTTCCTCTAAGTCACCTCTTAAAGAACAAGGTGCATAGCCTAAAATAATTAAACCGCCCCATAAGCCTCTGTTATTTTCATCTAGGTTAGTGCCTGCGGTTTCTCCAAGATCTATATTATCACTTGTTGATGTGAATATAATTGGGCTTGATGCAGTACCTACTGCATTTATTTTTCCTCCTCTTGCTACAATTAAAACCGAAGCTAAAGATCCTGTACCTGCTCTTCCTTTAATTATGGTACCAGGTTCTATTGTTAAAGTAACACCATCTTGAACAACCACTTTTCTGTCTAATTCATAAATTTTGTCATTAGTCCACGTTTCATCAAGAGCTATACCACCAGTTTTAACAACAATTTCAGTTCCTGTTGGCGTATTTCCAGTGCCTTCGTTTATAATTGTTATTTCTTCAATAATAATAGGTGTGTCATCATCTTTAAAACACCCTGTGAATACTAATGCATATACTGTTAAAATAGTTACAAGTAATTTTTTCATGAGTTTGATTTTTTTTTTGATACGTTTTGTTTTAGTTAATTTTTATTGGACAAAGAAACCACCGCATTGTGAATTTAGTGTTATCTGAAAATTAAATAACAGTCATAAAAGAGTTAGCTAAACGTTATCTAAAAGAGCTTGTTTTTTAATTAGTTTACAATTAGTTAACATTTAAATTTAGCGGTTTTATTGTTATGCAAATAGATGTCTAATAATAAAAAAGCAACTTCATTTTTATTAGAAACTGCTTGTTGCTTCGTGTTTTTAATTACTAGGTATTTTTATAATGAGGAAGTGGTTTTATTATCTGAGCTTGCAAATGCACCTACTAAGTCTTCTAATGAAATAGAATTGGCAGATAAACCAAGTTTTACTGCGTTAGCTTTGTTAGTTATAACTTTAGTTTCAACTGATGCGGTTTTGTAACCAACAAAACTTGATACTAAGGTATAAACACCCTCTTTTAAATTTTCAAACTTAAAATTACCGTTTTCATCAGATAGTGTTTGAGCACCCGTTTCTTTAATTAACACTTTTGCTAACAGTAAAGGGCTGTTATTTTCTTCTAAATCTAATATAACACCTGTTAAAGAAGCTGTATTTTGTGCAAACGCAAAAGCCGATATAAAAAAGGTAAGAGTAAAAACAATGTGTTTCATAGATTGAATAACTATTTCAACTGCAAATAAAAGATATAATGGCAAGTTTGGTGTTACCAAATCATTAAACAACTATAACCAAAATGTTACCCTAATGTTAACAAATTTAAACAAGCGTTTTGCATAATTTATTTATCTTGCTTGCCATAAAAAAAACACAATGAACTGGGAACAATTACTGTCTTTAAAACGATATGGAGACACCAATAAGCGCATAAGAAAAGAGCAAGACGAAACACGTTTGGGCTTTGAGGTAGATTATGATAGGGTTATTTTTTCTTCAGAATTTAGAAGCCTTCAAGACAAAACTCAGGTTATTCCATTGTCTCAAACAGATTTTGTTCACACCCGTTTAACACATAGTTTAGAAGTGAGTGTTGTGGGGCGTTCATTAGGAAGGTTAACGGGTCAAAAAATTCTGCAAAAACACCCACAGTTACAAAACAGTCATGGGTATCAAGCCCATGATTTTGGAGCTATTGTTGCGGCAGCGGCTTTAGCTCATGACATTGGCAACCCGCCTTTTGGGCATTCGGGAGAAAAAGCTATAGGCGAATTTTTTAAAACTGGTAATGGTAGAACATATAAACCCCTTTTAACAGACAAAGAATATCAAGATTTGTGTGATTTTGAAGGCAATGCTAATGGGTTTAAAATTTTAACCGAAAACACCGCCGGACGTGATGGCGGCTTAAGGTTAAGTTACGCCACTTTAGGAGCATTTATGAAATACCCAAAAGAATCTTTACCCAAAAAACCATCAAGCCATATTGCCGATAAAAAATATGGGGTTTTTCAAAGTGAAAAAGAAACTTTTTTAGATATTGCCAATGAATTAGGACTGTTAAAAAGAAGTTCAAAAGACGTGCACTTCTCACGCCATCCGTTAGCCTATTTAGTAGAAGCCGCAGACGATATTTGCTACACCATTATAGATTTTGAAGATGGTATAAACTTAGGTCTTAT
>JALRJA010000380.1 GCA_023255235.1 Flaviramulus sp. | reverse complement strand
ATTCAACGCACTCTATAACGGTACGGTTGCTTTTGATGAAGGCAGAAAAAGCCTCAACGACACCTATTTTGACAACTATTGGGAAGTGCTACCCATAGAACGCATGCAGGTAATAGAAGATATTGATTTTTCTGAAGAATCTAGAAATGAAAAATTTACCAGAGCAGAAGAAAAAGCTACCAAAGCCATTCAAAAACACAGTATGGATATAGATGGGAAAGAAAAAAACCCACAAATAGATGAAGCCTATTTGCTTTTAGGTAAAGCCAGATATTTTGACCAACGCTTTATTCCTGCACTAGAAGCATTTAACTATATACTTTATAAATACCCTGCAAGCGATAAAATTAATCAGGCAAAAGTTTGGCGAGAAAAAACAAATATTCGTTTAGATAACGATGAATTAGCCATAAAAAACCTAAAACGCTTATTAGAACAAGGAAAACTTGAAGAGCAAGATTTGGCAGACGCCACTTCTATTTTAGCACAAGCCTATTTAAACACAAAATCTATAGACAGTGCTGTAACCCAACTAGAAATAGCATCACAAGCTACAAAAAGTAACGAAGAAAGAGGTAGATATAGATTTATTCAAGGGCAATTATATAATATACTGGGCTATAAAGACAGTGCCAATATTGTGTTTAACAAAGTTATTGAGCTTAACAGAAAAACACCCAGAATTTATATGATTGCGGCTCATCTTGAAAAACTTAAAAACTTTGATTACGAAAATGGTAATAAACAGGAAGCCTTAGAATTACTTGCAGAACTTGAAGAAAACAGAGAAAACAGACCTTTTTTAGACAAAATATACCATCAAATAGGCAACTTTAATTTAAACACAAATTTAGATTCTTTAGCTGTTGCTTATTACAACAAATCTCTAAGAACCAATTCTAAAGATAAGATATTAAATGCAAAAACTTATGAAATTTTAGGTGATATGAATTTTGATGCTTCATTGTATGCTGAAGCTAGTAAATACTATGATAGTACTATGGGTAATTTGGTGCTTAATTCAAAACCTTACAGAGTTATTAAGCGTAAGCGAGATAATTTAGATGACGTTATATTTTATGAAACACAAGCCAAAACAAACGACAGTATTTTAACATTAATAAACCTTTCTGAAAGTGAAAAACTTACCTATTTTGAATCATTTGTTGAAACTTTAAAAGCCAAAGAAGAAGCCGAAAAAGAAAAAGCTGAAGTTACAGAACGAAATACAGGCTTAGTTAACCTAAACAACAATACGGCAGCACCATTTCAAATTGGTAATACATCAAATCAATCAGCAGTATTTTATTTTTATAACCCAACAACAGTGGCATTTGGTAAAAATGAATTTACAAAAATATGGGGTAATCGTACTTTAGAAGACAATTGGAGATGGTCTAACAAAAGTGCTTTAGGAGTAAATAACAATACCGCTTCTGTAGAAAATAGTATTATCACAGCTTCAGATGAAGAAAAATATGACCCACAGTTTTATATATCTAAAATTCCTTCCAAAGAAAACGAAATTGATAGTATTTCTAAAGAACGCAACTATGCTTATTATCAATTAGGGCTTATTTACAAAGAGAAGTTTAAAGAATATAAACTTGCAAAAAACAAATTTCAAGAGTTGTTAATAAGCAATCCTGAAGAACGATTAATACTTCCTTCAAAATATAATTTGTATAAAATTTATGAGTTATTAGGCGAAAATGACGAAGCTTCTATTACAAAAAACGATATTATTTCAAGCTATCCAGAATCAAGATATGCAGCTATTTTAAAAAATCCAGAATTAGTTTCAGATAAAGACGAAAACAGCCCTGAGAGTTTGTATGAAGCCTTGTATAATCAAAATGAAAACCAAAAATATACAGAGGTTATTTCAAAAAGCACAGAATATATAAACACCTTTGATGGAGAACCTATTGTGTCTAAATTAGAATTATTAAAAGCCACAGCAATAGGGCGTTTGTATGGATATGAGGCATACGCCAAGGCTATTAATAATGTGGCGGTTACCTATGCCAATACGCCAGAAGGTAAACAAGCACAAAATATAGAATCTAATATTTTACCCAAATTAAAAAACCCAGATTTTATTGAAGAAAACGATAGTATAGCAAACAATTATAAAATAGTTTTTCAATTTAAAGAAGCCAAACCTGTTGAGGTTGAAGAATTTCAAAAAACACTAAATACCATTTTAAAGAATATAAAATATTATGAATTATCATCATCGTTAGATGTGTATAATCCAAAAGTATCTTTTGTTGTTGTTCATGGTTTAAAGAACCCACAAGTTGCCAAAGCTTTTGATCAACTGTTAACAAAAGACGATAAGAAAAAAATTAAAGTCCCATACCATACAATAACATCTACAAATTATCAAATCATTCAAATGCATAAAAATTGGGAAACCTATTTGAGTCAAAATAATCATTTGAATAATAAATAGTAAAAAGTATGTTCACAGAAAGCAAAAAACCCAAACAATTTACAGATGTTCCTAGCCAAAATATAATTGCACAAGCTACAAAAATGGTTGGCGATTTTAATAGCGAAGGCGATTTTAGAATAGATGGCATTGTAGAAGGAAACATAATAACAACAGGAAAAGTAGTAATAGGTAAAGCCGGTTTTATAAAAGGCTCTTTGCAAGCAGCAGAAGCTTATATTGAAGGCAAATTTGCCGGGAAACTAACCATATTAGGAACCTTAACATTAAAAACTTCAGGATATGTTGAAGGTGACGTCATTATAGAAAAACTAGCCGTAGAACCAGGCGCAACCTTTAACGTTACCTGTGTTATGAAAGGAGCTGTAAAAGAAATAAATAATGGCGGACAAAAACGCACCCCAGAAACCGAAAAAACAGCTTAAAAATGCTGCCATACTTATGGGAATTGGGCTTCAAATGGGAATTACTATTTACCTGTTTGTACTTTTAGGTAAATGGCTAGATACAAACTATAATCATGGAGAAAAACTATACATTATAATTATGACGCTTCTCGGTGTAGCTATTTCACTTTATGCTGTAGTTAAACAAGTAAATAGAATTAAATATTAATGAATAACCTTTTTTTAAGATTCACAATCACAGCTATTTTTGTTTTAGCTTTAGTTTTTAGTATTCATATAACTGCTTTACACATCTTTAGATTTCCATTATTTGAAAATGAAATCGTGCTATCTTACATAGTCAACCTTACACTAATCATAATTATTTTTGGAGTTCTTTACTTTTTAAGAACGAAGTTTAAAAACCAATTAGGGTTTTTATTTTTAGCAGGAAGTTTATTAAAATTTGCCGTTTTTTTTATAGTTTTTCAACCCATATACAAACTTGATAACATAACTACTAAATTGGAGTTTACAGCTTTTTTTATACCCTATGCCGTTGGTTTAATATTAGAATCTGTAAGCCTTAGCAAATGGCTTAATAAACAGGATTAATAACTTTAAAAAGTTACTCAATAGTTATAGATAAAATAAAAAGCAAAATTGTTTTTGTTTTTGAGATAAAAACATACCTTTGCAGCGATTTTTAAGCCACTATTATTTAAAGTGATATGCCAAGAAAAATATCTTTAAAACCAATTACGCTTTTACTGTTTTTATTAACTTTTGTTTCTTTTGCACAAGATAATGCCCAACATACAGGGCACGAAAATGCAGATAGAGCAACAGAGGTAAAACAATATATTCAACACCACTTAAAAGATTCTTACGACTTTAATTTGTTTTCATACACCTCTGATTCTGGAGAGGAAAAGCATTTTGGCTTTCCGCTTCCAGTAATTTTATGGGACAATGGCTTAAAAGTATTTTCATCATCTAAATTCCATCACGGTGAAGAAGTTGCAGAAGTTGATGGTAGTTTCTATAAAATACATCATTCAAAAATATATAAAGTTGAAGGTCTAAACTCTCAAATTATTGAAGATGAGCATCATCATGCCATAAATGAAAAACCGTTAGATTTCTCAATTACCAAAAATGTTTTTCTAATTTTTTTAGTATTTGCTATTATGTTTTTCATGTTTAGTAAAATGGCTAAAGCATACAAAAACAGTAATGGTATGCCCAAAGGAACTGGTCGTTTCTTAGAGCCTATTGTACTATATGTGCGAGATGAAATTGCTATACCCAATATTGGTAAAAAACACTACAAGCGATACATGAGTTATTTACTGACTGTCTTTTTCTTTGTATGGATTGTAAACTTATTTGGTTTAACACCTATAGGAATGAACTTAACAAACAACATTGCTGTAACACTTTGTTTGGCATTAATAACCTATTTAATAACTACCTTTTCAGGAAACAAAAACTATTGGAAACATATTTTTTGGATGCCAGGTGTTCCTGTTCCTATGAAAATAATATTAGCACCAATAGAATTACTAGGAACCATTATTAAACCATTTGCATTGATGATTCGTTTGTACGCAAACATTACAGCAGGACACGTGGTATTGATGAGTATTATTGGGATGATATTTTTATTCCAAAATTGGATAGGGAGTTCGCTATCATTATTGTTAGCCTTTGTTTTAGCTATTTTAGAGTTGCTCGTAGCGGCTTTACAAGCATATATTTTCACAGTACTTTCAGCATTATACTTTGGTATGGCTGTTGAAGAACATCATGATGAAGCACACTAATAAATTGAATGTTTAATTAATTATATATATATTATGGAAATTCCAGCTATCGTAGGTGCAGGTTTAGTAGTAATTGGAGCAGGTATTGGTATTGGTAGAATCGGTGGTTCTGCTATGGAAGCAATCGCTCGTCAACCTGAAGCTACAGGAAAAATTCAAACAGCTATGCTTATTGCAGCAGCTTTAATTGAAGGTATTGGTTTTGCAGCTTTATTTGCTGTAAACTAAAACAAATTAAGAAACAGCTATAACGGTTGGTTATAGCTGTTCTTTTTAAATTAAACTAAAACTTGCCCTGAGCTTGTTAAAGGGTAGAAATATAAGTTATTATGGGAAAATTATTTGAAGACTTTTCACTAGGGTTGTTTTTTTGGCAAGCAGTGTTGTTTATAGCGTTAATTTTTTTACTAAAGAAATTTGCTTGGAAACCCATTTTAGATTCTGTAAATGACAGAGAAGAAGGTATTAAAAACGCCTTAGCATCAGCTGAAAAAGCAAAGTTAGAAATGCAAAATTTACAAGCTGACAATGAAAAACTATTAAAAGACGCTAGAGCAGAACGTGAAGCAATGCTAAAAGAAGCACGCGATATTAAAAACAAAATGATTGAAGATGCCAAAGGCGAAGCTCAAGCACAAGCTAGTAAAATGATTACACAAGCTCAAGCAGCCATTGAAAGCGAAAAGAAAGCAGCTATGGCAGAGCTTAAAAATCATGTTGCAGGATTATCTTTAGAAATCGCAGAAAAAGTAGTAAGAACAGAATTAGCTAACAAAGACAAACAATTAAAATTGGTTGAAACTATGTTAGATGAAAAATCTTTAAACTAATTAATCAATGTCTAGAGCAGCCATACGTTACGCTAAAGCAGTTTTAAGTTTAGCATCAGATAAAAAAGCAGCAGATGTTGTGAATGACGATATGAGGCTAATTGCAAATACCATTGCAGATAATAAAGAACTAAAAGAAACGCTTCAAAGCCCCGTGGTAGCTTCTTCAATAAAAAAAGCAATTGTATTAGATGTTTTTAAAACATCAAATAAAGTAACAGTAAGCTTAATAGATACTTTAATAAGCAACAATAGAATAAACCTGTTACATGATATAGCTGCAACATATAATCAATTATTTGATCAATCAAAAGGTATAGAATTGGCAACAGTTACTACAGTTGTAGCAATAACAAAAGATATAGAAACCAAAGCCTTAGCTAAAGCAAAAGAGCTTACAGGAAAAAACGTTGAAATAAAAAATATTATAGATGAAAGCATTTTAGGTGGTTTCATACTACGAGTTGGTGATGTACAATATAACGCAAGTGTAGCAAACCAACTAAATAAATTAAAAAGAGAATTTACATTAAACTAAAATAATTCAGAATTCTAAATTCCGAATTCAAAATTAATAAAGATGGCAGAAGTAAAACCAGCTGAAATATCAGCAATCTTAAAACAACAACTTTCAGGTTTTGAAGCAACCGCTTCATTAGATGAGGTAGGAACTGTATTAACCGTTGGAGATGGTATTGTTAGAGCTTATGGGCTTTCAAATGCACAATACGGTGAATTAGTAGAATTTGATGGAGGTCTTGAAGGAATTGTACTTAACCTTGAAGAAGATAATGTGGGTATTGTATTATTAGGACATTCTAAAGCAGTTGCCGAAGGATCTACCGTAAAACGCACTGGGCGAATTGCTTCTATTAACGTAGGTGAAGGTATAGTTGGTCGTGTAGTTGATACATTAGGAAACCCAATTGATGGTAAAGGACCTATTTCTGGCGATACATACCAAATGCCATTAGAGCGTAAAGCACCGGGTGTTATTTATCGCGAACCAGTAACCGAACCATTACAAACAGGTATAAAATCTATTGACGCTATGATTCCTGTAGGTCGTGGACAAAGAGAGCTTGTTATTGGCGA
>JALRJA010000346.1 GCA_023255235.1 Flaviramulus sp. | reverse complement strand
TGCAATATCTTCTGCACTTGCACGGAATTCCATTGCAATAACTCCTTCAGCAATTAAATCGGCAGCTTTTATATCACTACCACTTGTAGCTTCGGCAATAAGTTTTTTTGCTTTTCCAGATAAACGCATATCACTCCCACTTGTAGAATTGCAATATAAAACAGTCGCATCAACGTCTAATTTCATATCGCTTCCGCTAGTTGATTTTAAATTTAAAGTTTCGGCCGTTATGGTATTTGTTGAAAACACATCGCTTCCGCTAGTTGAGGTTATATTAGAAATAGTTTTAAAAGCAACATGAACCTTTTTTGCCGATGCATAACCTATATTTTTTTCTGTATGAATTTTTAAAACACCGTCTTCAACATGAGTTAAAATAAGGTCGTGTAAATTGTCATCTGCTTCAATAACAATACTTTCTGTATCGCCTTGTGTTAAGTAAACATCTAGGCCTTCGGTTGCTTTTATGCTTGAAAAAGTGTTGTTTATGGTTCTGTCTTGTTTAATTACATTACCATTACCTCTTACGCCGGGGTTTAAATTAAGGTCAAAATTACATGAAAAAAGCATTAAGCTTAGTACGGTTGCTACAATAATTTTAATAAGTGTTGTCATAATAGTTTTTTTTATGTTTTAGGTTAAAGTTTTTTAATTATAATTGTGATTAATAGCGCATACAATATAATTATTAATTATCAGATTTTACATATATTCCTTTAGAATCTATATTTACATTTACATCATTAGAACTAGCCTTAACACCTTGGCTGTCTATTTTTAAATGAGCGTCATCAGACTTAATTTCAATGCCATTAGAATCAATTTTTAGCTTTGGAGTGTCAACTTGAACATCAAAATCGTTTTCAGAACAATCAAGACATACAGCTTCATTATTTAAAATTTTCATGTAATGATTGGTATCATCTCTAGAAATAAGATTTCCTTCATAAGTTCTGTAATATAAAAAAGAACGCGTGCTGTTATTAAAATATACTACCGTATTTTCAGGAATATATAAGGTTACATCAACCTCTTGATCACTAAATTTATTTTCAGGATGTGTTGAAAGGAAAGCATTTAAAGACAAGGTATTATCATTAAAATCAAAATGGTAATCAATGTTCTTAGCACGTTCTCTAGCTACCTCATAACTTCTGCCATCTGCACGTTTTCTTATAGCTATAGTTGCTACAGAATCTGTAGTAGATTTTACTCGTATATCAATATCAGAAGCATAAATAATTTTATTGCCATCTTCATCATGAGCAAGTTTAAAACCATGATTATTTTTGTAAAAATGAGGGTTATAATTATCATTACTTATCATCTTAATAGACAAGGTATCTAAAGAAGTAACGGGTAACTCTGTTTTAGTGGTATAACTTTCATCAAAAGCATGTTCACTAGCTTGTCTTATACCTACTACAAACAAAGCTATTATAGAAATGAGCCACAAACCCAGTAAAGTAAATTTGGCAAAATTTCCTATTGACTTTAAATTATTTATTAAAATTTTTAGTCCTAAATAGAATAAGAAAAAGAAGGGAATGCCTATTGCAAAAAAGCTTAATAACGATACTAACCAAATAGGCGTATTGCCGGCATTGGCAATATCAACTAGGTCTAAACCTGGTAAATGAATAATATCTACCACACCAACAGAAAGCAACCCAATAATAAGCGTTATTAAAGTAACAGCACCAACAATAATAAGTATAACACCAATAAATTTTGCAAATAGTTTAATGAAAAACATAAAAATATCGGCAAGGGTATCAAAAAATGTTTTAGATGATGATTTTATAGAATTAGCCGGTTTTTTTAAATCTACATTTTTGGCTGCGTCAGACACGTTTTTGGCAGCACCCGATATAGAATCAGATACATTTTTAGCAACATCAGAAACCGTTTCACTTACATTTTCAAAACTGTCTTTAATTTTTTTTTCAATGTTGCTAATAGTAACCGGTTCACCGGTCATCATTATTTTTTCGGCAGTGGTTTTAGCTTCTGGAACCAAAATCCACAATAAAATATAAAGAAGAATACCAGTTCCGGCACCAAAAATTAACAGCACCCATGCTAGCCTTATCCACACAGCATCAATACCAAAATAGTGTCCTAAACCAGACGATACGCCACCAATATAAGAGTTATCGGTATCTCTAAATAATTTTCTAGAAGATGCTGTGGTTTGTTTTTTAGAAAACGAAGCATTAGAATCATCTTCAAAAATATCATCATCAACCAAATAATCTTCAGGTTGACCCATAATAGAAATAACCTCATCTACTTCCTTAATTCGTATTACTTGTTTATCATTTTGCACACGCTCGTTAAAAAGTTCGGCAATACGAGTTTCAATATCTGCTATAATTTCAGACCTACCTTGAGAATCTGTAAACGACCGTTTTATAGCCTCAAGATAACGTTGCAGTTTTAAGTATGCATCTTCATCAATATGAAAAAATATACCCGCTAAATTTATGTTAACTGTTTTATTCATTTTTTTGTTGTTTTTTGACTGGTTACTATAGTTACAGCATTATGTAATTCACTCCAAGTGGTATTTAATTCTTTTAAAAATAGTTTTCCGGTTTCAGTTAAACCGTAATACTTTCTAGGCGGTCCAGAGGTAGATTCTTCCCATCTATAATTTAAAAGTCCTGCGTTTTTAAGTCTGGTAAGAAGTGGGTAAATAGTACCTTCAACTACCAGCAACTTAGCGTCTTTTAAAGTGTCTAAAATTTCGGCTACATACGCATCGTCGTCTTTCAAAACCGAGAGTATGCAAAATTCCAGCACGCCTTTACGCATTTGAGCTTTTGTGTTTTCTATCTTCATATTAATATGCGTTTAATAGTGTAAAACTGTTCATTTTTTATTGATTGATGATACCGAAACAAGTTCAGTAAAAATTAAATTCTTTTTTTATTACCAAAAGTTACCCTTTTGGGCGTTACGCCACCATAACTGGTGGCGTCGGGCTTTTCGTTGCAATCTTTTACCAAAAGGTAAAAGGATTTTCACTGCAATCCCTAACGCATAACTATGACTTATAACATCTTACTTTAAAAAATTAATGGTTAACGGATACCTATAAACCTCACCATCTCTAGCTTTTAAACTGGCAATAATTATTAAAACAAGTTCTATAATAAAACCCATTATTGCCAAAACACCCAAAGTACCACCTATATAAAGTAGAGAAGAAGGTTTGCCAATATCTATACTAAAATTAGTAAACCCATTAAAATCTATAAAGTCTAAACCATTTAAAAGTTTAAAAATAAAAAACGGAATAGTTACAATTCCTATAATAACAACATAAAGCAAAATGCTTATTTGAAAATTAATAATCGCTTTACCATTAGCATCAATAAATTCAGATTTATCTTTATTGGCTACCCATAAAACAATAGGACCAAGAAAATTACCAAACGGAATAAAAAACCTACAAAAGGTAGATAAATGAATAAATGTTGCAATATTTTTTTGATGATTGTCTAACATGATTTTAAAACATATAATAGTTTCTTATGCAAATATATGTCTAAAAAAAGGTATTATGTTACGCATAGTACTAAAATTTAACATAAGATTAACAAATCAAAATGTCAAATAATT
This sequence comes from Flaviramulus sp., assembly GCA_023255235.1. Lineage (GTDB taxonomy): Bacteria > Bacteroidota > Bacteroidia > Flavobacteriales > Flavobacteriaceae > JALRJA01. The sequence continues at coordinate 1,243 of JALRJA010000346.1, read as the reverse complement.
TCATAACTTAGTAAAAAATTAAACACTAAATATGACAATAACACCCAGAAAACTTAATACCTTCACTATCTTTAAATTACCTTCAGCCTATTTATGCGGCGTAAGAACCCAGTATATAGACTCTACCAAATGTGTAGTAACCGTAAAACATAAATGGATAAACCAAAACCCTTTTAAATCAATGTTTTGGGCAGTACAAGGTATGGCTGCCGAGTTTTCAACTGGTGCTTTAATGATGGTAAAAATTAAAGCATCAGGCAAACCCATATCCATGCTAGTAACTAACAATAAGGCAAGCTTTACAAAAAAAGCAACAGGCAAAATAACCTTCACTTGTAATGACGGTGAGCTAGTTAATCAGGCTATAAAAGAAGCAATAAGCACAGGAGAAGGGCAAACCCTCACAATGATTTCTACTGGTATAAATGAACAAGGCGTAGAAGTTTCAACCTTTAATTTTGAGTGGAGTATTAAGCTTAAAAATTAATGTAGTGTTAAATTAACTAGGTTTTTTAACCGTATTCAAACAATAACTATAAAAATTAAAATAATAATGACAGCACACCAAATTGACTACAAAATCTATGGCGAAGAAATGCAATATGTAGAAATAGAATTAGACCAACAAGAAGCCGTTATAGCCGAAGCAGGAAGCTTTATGATGATGGATAATGGCATACAAATGGAAACTATTTTTGGAGATGGCTCTCAAAAAGACACTGGTTTTCTAGGAAAAATATTAGGAGCAGGAAAACGCCTCATAACAGGAGAGGGGTTGTTTATGACAGCTTTTTATAATAATCAAGCGGGTAAACGCAAAGTCTCTTTTGCATCGCCATATCCAGGCAAAATTATCCCAATTGATTTAAAGGCACATAGAGGAAAATTTATTTGTCAAAAAGATGCATTTCTTTGTGCAGCAAAAGGGGTAAGTGTAGGTATAGAATTTTCAAAAAAAATAGGTCGGGGACTTTTTGGAGGAGAAGGGTTTATCATGCAAAAATTAGAAGGCAATGGCTTAGCTTTCGTTCATGCTGGAGGCACAATGGCAAAAAAAGAATTAGTAGCAGGAGAGACTTTAAGAGTTGACACAGGATGTTTAGTTGGTTTTGACCAAACTATAAACTATGACATTGAGTTTATAGGTGGCATAAAAAACACAATATTTGGAGGAGAAGGGCTATTCTTTGCTAAACTACAAGGACCAGGAACGGTTTATGTACAATCATTACCTTTTAGCAGG
>JALRJA010000308.1 GCA_023255235.1 Flaviramulus sp. | reverse complement strand
ATGACAATTTTCAACCAAAAGTTGATGATATACTACGTTGTGCAAATTCAAACTCTAAAATTCTTTTTCTTTGCATGCCAAATAATCCCACAGGAAATAGCTTTTCAACCAATTCTATTAAAAGGTTAATTAATGAGTTTAAAGGCATTGTTGTAATTGATGAAGCCTATATAGATTTTTCTAAAGAACCAAGTTGGTTATATCAATTGCAAGAGCATCCTAATTTAATTGTTACACAAACACTGTCAAAAGCTTATGCGATGGCAGGAATTAGATTAGGAATATGCTATGCTTCAAAAGAAATTATTTCGGTTTTAAATCATATTAAACCACCGTATAATGTAAATGAATTAACCCAGCAAAGAGCCTTACAACAATTAGGTCAACAAGCCGAAACTAAACAGGAAGTTTTAAAAATTTTAAGCGAAAGAGACAACTTAATAACCCAGCTAAATACTATTAGTTTTGTTTCAAAAATATACCCAACAGATGCCAATTTTATATTAATAAAAGTTGATAATGCTACAACGCGTTACAAACAACTTATTGATAAAGGTATTGTTATTAGAAACAGAACCAACCAACCCGGTTGCGAAAACTGTTTGAGAATTACAGTTGGCACTCCAGATGAAAATAAAATAGTAATAGATGCTTTAAAGTCATTAAAATGAAAAGAGTATTATTTATAGATAGAGATGGAACCCTAATTAAGGAACCAGCAGACGAACAAATAGATTCATTTGAAAAACTAGAGTTTTATCCTAAGGTATTTCAGTATTTAAGTAGAATTGCCAAAGAGCTTGATTATGAAATTGTTATGGTTACCAATCAAGACGGTTTAGGAACAAATACGTTTCCTGAAAACACCTTTTGGCCAACTCACAATTTTATTATTAAATGTTTTGAAGAGGAAGGTGTTATTTTTAAAGAGCAACATATAGACAGAACCTTTGCAAAAGATAATGCCTTAACAAGAAAACCAAACACAGGATTGCTAACAAAATATTTTTCTGATGAATATGATTTAAAAAACTCGTATGTGATAGGCGATAGGTTAACTGATATTGAACTAGCTAAAAACCTTGGAGCTAAAGGTATTTATATAAATGATGAAACCCATTTAGGAACTAATGAAATTACCGTAAAACGGGAAGAATTAAATACTCATATTGCTCTAGAGAGTAACAATTGGGCTCAAATATATGCGTTTTTAAAAGCAGGCGAACGTACAGGTAGCATTATTAGAAACACCAATGAAACTAAAATCAATATAACGATAAACCTAGACGGAACAGGCAAGAGCAAAATTGATACAGGTATTGCTTTTTTTGACCACATGCTAGACCAAATTGCTAGACACGGTCAAATAGATATTGATATTAACGTTAAGGGCGATTTAGAAGTTGATGAACATCACACAATTGAAGATACCGCCATTGCATTGGGCGAATTATTCAACAGCGTTTTAGGAGATAAATTAGGTATTGAGCGTTATGGGTTTTGTTTACCAATGGACGATTGTTTTGCTCAAGCTGCCATAGATTTTGGAGGCAGAAATTGGCTCGTGTGGGAAGCCGAATTTAAACGTGAAATGATTGGTAAAATGCCTACCGAAATGTTTTATCACTTTTTTAAATCATTTACAGATGGTGCTAAATGTAATTTAAATATAAAAGCCGAAGGCTCTAACGAGCATCACAAAATTGAAGCCATTTTTAAAGTCTTTGCCAAAGCTATTAAAATGGCTATAAAACGCGATGTTGAAAAAATGATTCTACCATCAACAAAAGGTATGTTATAACCTAAAAAACACCAAAAATTGAAGTTAGTAATAATAAATTACGGAGCAGGAAATATAAAAAGTATTCAGTTTGCTTTTAAACGCTTAGGATACCAGGCTATTTTATCAAACAATAGCGATGTTATTATGGCTGCAGATAAAATTATTTTTCCGGGAGTTGGCGAAGCGAGTACAGCTATGAATAAACTAAAACAAAGCGGTTTACATACCTTAATACCAACTTTAAAGCAACCCGTTTTAGGAATATGTTTAGGCATGCAATTGCTTTGTGAATATACAGAGGAAGGCAACACCAACGGCATGGGTGTTTTTAACACTAAAGTAAAACGCTTTTCTAAAAATGTTAAAGTACCACAAATGGGATGGAATGTTATTTCAAATTTAAAATCAGATTTGTTTAAAGGCATCAAAGAAAACGAGTATATGTATTTGGTGCATAGTTATTATG
>JALRJA010000265.1 GCA_023255235.1 Flaviramulus sp. | reverse complement strand
TTTGTATTGACATATTCAAATCCATTTTGAAAGTCAAATTTAAAAAGAACGACCGAAGTTAGAGCACTTAAAATCAATAGTAGTATTTCCTTTTTCATCCAATTTTGCACAACAAGTTTTTAATATTTTATACAAATATTTTTAGTTTCTGTAAAAAAGCGTAGTGCTTCAAAACCGCCTTCACGACCAATTCCTGATGCTTTTATACCACCAAAGGGTGTGCGTAAATCGCGAAGCATCCAAGTATTTATCCAAACTATTCCTGCTTGAATTTGATTACTTATATGCATGGCACGTTTAAGGTTATTTGTCCAAATAGTTGCAGATAATCCGTATTTTACTTTGTTTGCCATTTGCAAAACTTCTTGTTCTGTTTTAAAAGGCATTATGGTAACAATGGGTCCAAAAATTTCTTCTTGATTAATTCTGCAATCATTGGTTTTTACCTCAATAATGGTTGGTTCTAAATAATACCCATCTTCATAATTTTTAATTGTTACTTTATTTCCTCCGTAAAGAATTTTGCCATTTTCATTTTTAGCTATTTCAATATAGTGCATCACTTTTTCTAAATGATTTTTAGACACCAATGCACCTATTTGCGTGTTAGCATTTGATGGATGCCCTACTTTTAAGTCTTTCACTTTTGCGATAAAATCTGTTTTAAATTTTTCATAAATAGTAGCTTCTACAAAAATTCTACTTCCGCATAAACATATTTGACCTTGATTTGCAAACGAAGAACGCACAGTAGTTTCTAGCATATCGTTATAATCACAGTCTGCAAAAATGATGTTTGGGTTTTTACCTCCTAATTCTAAAGAAAGTTTTTTAAACATAGGTGCGGCTACTGCTGCTATGTGTGTTCCTGTTTCTGTGCCTCCGGTAAAACTAATAGCTTTAATATAGGGGTGTTCTATAATAGCTTGCCCGGTTGTATTGCCTAAGCCATGTACAATATTTAAAACGCCTTTTGGCAACCCGGCATCATTGCAAATTTTACCTAAAAGAAACGCTGTTACTGGTGTAATTTCACTTGGTTTGGCTACCACACAATTTCCTGAAGCTATGGCTGGTGCAATTTTCCAGGTGAATAAATAGAGTGGTAAATTCCATGGTGAAATACAAGCAACAACTCCTATTGGTTGGCGTAATGTGTAGTTTATAGCATTTAAGCCTGTACTTTCGTGACTTTCGCTTGCAAATTGTGTAATGGCATTTCCAAAAAAACGAAAATTGCTTGCCGCTCTAGGTATATCTATTGATTTTGCAAGACTTATTGGCTTGCCATTGTCTTGGCTTTCTGCTTGAGCAAAGTGCTGAATGTTTGCTTCCAGTAGCTCTGCAATTTTAATTAAAATTTTACTGCGTTCATTTAATGTTGTTTGTGACCAACTTGTGAAAGCCGCTTTTGCAGCTTTGTATGCGTTTTCTACATCTGTTTTTGATGAGTTTGGTATTTTTCCGTAAACCTGACCATTTGCAGGGCAATAGTTATCTATCCATTGATTTGAGATTGGATCTTTATATTCGCCATTTATGTAGTTTTGCACTGTCATTTATAGTTTCTTATAAGCTATAACCTTAATTTCTATAACTAAATCTGGATGTGGTAATTGATGTACAGCTACGGTGGTTCTGGTTGGTCCTGTTTCTTTATTAAAAAACGTTGCATAAACTTTATTATATCCTGCAAAATCGTTCATGTTTACTAAAAACGATGTCACATCAACAACATCATTTAAAGTTGCATTTTGAGTAGCTAAAAGGTTTTCTATATTTTTTAAAACTTCACGCGTTTGCACTTCAATATTTAGATATTTTGTTCCCATAGCATCAATGCTATCGGCACCTGCAATGGTGTTATCTGCACGTCTTGAACTAGTGCCTGATACAAATATAAAATCGCCAACTCGTTTTACATGCGGATAAGCTCCTCTTGGGGTTACTTTAGTTTCTTTGGAAGCCAAAATGGTATCTTTTTTATCACTCATTGTATGTTTCTTATTTATATTTTTTGGTTTTAAAACCTGTTTTTATGCTTTGTTTTTTAGTGAAGATTGCACTTACTATTATTGTAATTTAGCAATTCTATCATCATCAAGTATAGCTTGTGTTTCTTTATTAATTTTTTCTAAAACTTCTTTTAAATTAGTATCTAAATTAATTTTGTTATCTGCCAATAGGTTTAAAATGGCTTTGTCTTGTGCTCTTCCTTTTAGCATTGCTTGTTGGTAACCAATAGCTTCTCTAAACGTTACTAAAGCATATTTTGATGTATAATCATCTGGAAACTCATTCTCTAAAGCCATTTCTAATTTACGCTTTTTTTGAAAGATTGGGTTTGCCACATAATCTCTCATTTCATAAAAATTATCAATAGCTAAATCGGCAATGGCATCGGTATCTTTTTTTCGGTTTTTTTCATATACTTTAAAAATGGTTTCCCAATTGCCTTGGTATTCATCTAAAACTTTATCAAACTCTACAACATCTTCAAAAGAGGCGTTCATGCCTTGACCGTAAAATGGTACAATAGCATGGGCAGCATCACCCATTAAGAGTGTATTGCCTTTATAATGCCAAGGCGAGCATTTTACAGTACCTAATGGAGATGTAGGGTTTTTAAAAAAATCGTCTGTTAAATTTGGCATGAGTGCTAGTGCATCTGGAAATTCTTTTTGAAAAAATTCTAAAACACGTTCTTTATTGGTTAAGTTGTTAAAATTATAGGTGCCTTCATCAAAACTTAAAAATAGGGTTACGGTAAAACTGCCATCTAAATTTGGTAAAGCAATTAACATAAAGCTACCACGAGGCCATATATGAAGGGCGTTTTTATAGGTTTTAAACCCGCCTGTATTGGTTGGTAAAATGGCGAGTTCTTTATAACCGTGTGTTAAAAAATTTTGGGAAAAACTGAATAAGAATTTTTTACCTAAAAAATAACTGTTTCGCATAGCAGAACCAGCACCATCTGTTGCAATGATAACATTGGCTTTTTCAACAAATTCTTTTTGATTTTCTTGGTTTTCAAATAGTGCGGTGGTTTTTTCAAAATCTACTGATTTGCATTTTCTATTGAAATATATGCTAACATTTTTGTGTTTTTCGGCTTCTGTGAGAAGTAATCCGTTTAGTTCTCCACGAGAAATAGAATTAATATACTCGTGTTCTCTACCACTATAATTAGATAGAAATGTATTGCCACTTTCATCATGAATCATGCGGCCATTCATAGGTATGCAAAGGGGTTTTACTTTATCTTCTAAACCAACTAATTTTATAGCTTTATTTCCTCTGTTTGAAAAGGCAAGGTTAATAGAACGTCCGGCACTTATTTTTACTTTACGCAAATCTGGTCGCATTTCGTAAACCGAAACATTGTAGCCTCTTTGCCCTAAACGTAATGCTAAAAGGCTTCCGCAAAGTCCTGCACCAATAATAAGTATGTTTTCTTGTTTTGCTGTCATATTTGTTATTTTAGAAAGAAACCCCGAAAGCCACCGTGAAAACATCTTTGTTAAGAAACTCACATAATACTATTCGTTGTTTAGTTGTTTTTTATATAATTCTAAGTTTGCTTTTATTTCATCGTCTAGCTCTGGCTCTTTAATATCGGTGTATTTGCTTAGCTGGTCATATATAATTTTGGCTACTAAATAGCGTGCTGTTGATTTATCATCGGCAGGAATGGTGTACCAAGGTGCATGGGGTTTTGATGTTTTGTTTATTGCTTCTTGATAATAGTCTTGGTATTTATTCCAGAGTTTGCGTTCTTTTAAATCGTTTGGAGAGAATTTCCAGTTTTTTTCTTGTTTTCGTAAGCGTCGAAGAAGCCTGTTTTTTTGTTCTTCTTTAGAAAGGTTTAAAAAGAACTTAAAAATAATGGTACCGCTCTCTGCTATATGCTTTTCAAAATTATTTATTTGTTCAAATCGGTTTTCCCAAAAGGAATCAGTAATGTCTTCAACAGAATTGATAGTTGGAATATTTTCTCCTAAAATATAGCTAGGGTGTACTCTTGTTACCAAAACATTTTCATAATGTGTTCTATTAAATACAGCAAACTTACCACGCTCTGGTAATACAATGTAATGACGCCATAAGTAGTCATGACTCAACTCGAGTTCTGTAGGAACTTTAAAACTATGAACTTCAACACCACGAACATTAAAATCTTTAAACACTTCTCTAACTAAACTATCTTTACCAGAGGTATCCATACCTTGCAAACACACCAATACAGCATATTTGTTATGTGCATACATGGTGTTTTGTAAATCACCAAGTTTTTTTCTTATTTTTCTTAATGATTTTTCTGCATCTTTAATTACTACTTTGGTTTTACAGTTTTTTAATATGATTTTAGTATTTACCTTATAATCATCTGTTTTTATTTCATTCATAGTAATTGTATTGAAAGTTTTTTCTGTATTTAGTAATATACAAAGTTAAGAAAAAAATAGAAGATTACAGACAGATTTTGTAGATTCTATTTTAGTAATTATTATAGGCTTACCTATATTAATAATTTGAAATTCACTAAATTAGTATAGGCTTATTTGCTGGCAAATGCTTTTACATCTTGCTCACTTACTTGGTTTTCGCCTAAAATAATTAAGCGTTCAACAACATTTCTAAGTTCTCTAATATTACCTGTCCAATCATATTCTTGAAGGCGTTTTATGGCTTTGTCTGAGAATATTTTTTTAGCAGTTCCTTGTTCTTCAGAAATTTTTTCAGAAAAATGATTTATTAATAAAGGAATATCCTCGCGTCTTTCATTTAACGATGGCACTCTTATTAAAATAACGGCAAGTCTGTGATATAAATCTTCACGAAATTTACCTTCTTGAATTTCTTTTTTAAGATTTTTATTGGTAGCTGCAATAACTCTAACATCAACTTTAATATCTTTATCACTACCAACACGTTGAATTTTACTTTCTTGCAACGCACGAAGTACTTTGGCTTGTGCAGATAAACTCATATCACCTATTTCATCAAGAAAAATAGTGCCACCATTGGCTGCTTCAAATTTACCTGCTCTGTCTTTTGCGGCACTTGTAAAGGCTCCTTTTACATGACCAAATAACTCACTTTCAATTAACTCTGAAGGGATTGCGGCACAATTAACCTCAATCATGGGTCCTTTTGAGCGTTCGCTTTTTTCGTGTAACCAATGGGCTACCAACTCTTTTCCTGTTCCATTTGTGCCTGTTATTAATACGCGTGCATCTGTTGGAGCTACTTTATCTATAATATCTTTAATTTGAGAAATGGCTGGGCTTTCGCCTATCATTTCATATTTCTTGCTTACTTTTTTCTTTAAAATTTTGTTTTCAACAACCAATTCTTTTTTGTCTAAAGCATTGCGTACAATGTTTAAAAGTCTATTTAAATCTGGTGGTTTTGAGATATAATCAAACGCTCCTAAACGCATGGTATTTACTGCGGTATCTATATCGCCATGACCAGAAATCATTACAATAGGTATTTCGGGTTTAATTTTTTTAACCGCTTCTAATACTTCAACACCATCCATTTTGGGCATTTTAATATCACAAAGAATTAAATCAAACTCATCGTTTTTTATTTTATCAATTCCTAATAAACCGTCTTCGGCTTCTTCTACTTGATAAGCTTCATTTTCTTCTGAAAGAATTTTTACTAATACACGCCTTATGGCTGCTTCATCTTCAATTACTAAAATTTTTGACATGTTTATTTATTTATAATATGAATATCTCGTTGGGGAAAAGGGATGGTAATATGATGCTCTCTAAATAACTTATCAATTTCAAAACGAATATCACTTTTAGGAAATTGTGCTTTAAAGCTATCATTTATTGTAAAAACAATTCTAAAATTTAATGAGCTATCTGCAAAATCGGTAAAAACTACTGTTGGTTCTGGTTCATTTTCCACTAAAGGGTGCGAGCTGGCTGCTTGTAATAATAATTTTTTTACTAACTGCACATCACTTCCATAGGCTACTCCAACATCTACAGATTCTCGTGTTGTTGTGCCATTTTGTGTCCAGTTGTACAAACTATTTTCTAAATATAAGTGATTGGGTATTATTAATACTTTATTATCAATGGTTACGGCTCTTGTAGTTCTAAGTTTAATTTCTTCAACACGACCTACTTTACCATCAATTTCAATAATATCGCCAACATGTACCGATTGGTCTATAAGAATAAAAATTCCTGAAATAATATCTTGAAACAGGGTTTGCAGTGCCAAGCCTACACCTATTAAAAGTGCTGCAGAAGCTGCAAAAACAGCTGTTACATCAACCCCTATTGAGTGCAATGTGAAAAGAAAAATTATTAAATAAACTAACCATTTAGAA
>JALRJA010000208.1 GCA_023255235.1 Flaviramulus sp. | reverse complement strand
ACGAACAGCTTGCACTGTCTTTTCCCCTAAAATTTCATCTGTCTCCGTATTGAAATAAACTTTGATATTCGGGGTATTTAACACTCTATCCTGCATCACTTTACTTGCACGCATTTGATCTTTTCGAACAATCATGTGCACAGTAGTACACATTTTTGTATCTGCCAAACGAAACCACTCATGGCGGCACTCATATTAAAGTAGCCGATGATTTAAAACGTACCATGAATACCGTTATTATGGCAATGATACCGTGTTTACTATTTGGTATGTTTAACGCGGGGTATCAACACCATTTAGCACTAGGTGAAATACAAGCCGTATCAAGCGGTTTTTTTAGTTCAGAGTTTTGGACATTAACCAATTTTTTAGTTGGTTTTTGGAAAGTAATACCACTGGTAATCGTGTCTTATGGCGTTGGTTTAATAGTTGAATTTATTTTTGCCATAATAAAAGGACATGAGGTTGAAGAAGGCTACTTAGTAACAGGTATGTTAGTACCCTTAATAGTACCTATTGATATTCCGTTATGGATGCTAGCTGTTGCAGTTGTATTTGGCGTAGTAATTGGAAAAGAAGTTTTTGGAGGCACAGGAATGAATATTTTAAACCCTGCCTTAACCATTAGAGCCTTTTTGTTTTTTGCTTATCCAACCTGGATGAGTGGTGATAAAGTTTGGGTACATGGTGCTGTAGAAAGAGACCAACTTATTGCTTCTGGGCAAAACCTTGATGCCATTTCTGGTGAAACTATTTTAGGAGCTTACGCACAAGGAAAAGAAATAACCTATTCTATTGCAGATATGTTTTTTGGATTTATTCCTGGTTCTGTTGGAGAAACTTCTACATTATTAATAATCTTAGGAGGGTTATTTTTAATCTTTACTAAAATAGGAAGCTGGAGAATTATGTTGTCATCCATACTAGGAGCCATTGTAATGGGGCTTATTTTTAATCAAGTAACAGACTTAGGAATTATAACAGACAGCAGTAAATTCTATACCTTAATGAGTACACCTTTTTGGAATCATTTAATTATTGGAGGCTTTGCTTTTGGAGTTGTTTTTATGGCAACAGACCCTGTTACAGGTTCACAAACCAATAAAGGAAAATGGGTTTATGGGTTTTTAATAGGATTTATTGCTATTATGATTAGAGTATTCAACCCGGCATATCCAGAAGGCATTATGCTTGCTATTTTATTGATGAACGTATTTGCTCCAACCATTGATCATTACGTAGTTCAAGCTAATGTAAAAAAACGAATGAAACGTATTAAAGTTAAAACTGCCTAATATGAATAATAGAACAGAAAAAAATTCATATACCATAATTTTTGCAATTGGAATGGTTTTATTAGTAGGTGCTTTATTAGCATTTGCAGCATCATCGCTAAAACCTACTATTGATGAAAATAAACGATTAGAAAAACAACAAAACATTTTATACGCCATGGGCGTAAACGAAAATGATGAAAGTAATGCCAACTTTGTTTCAACAACTGATGCTCCAGAATTGTTTAAAAAATATATTAAAAAACAGCTAGTTATTGAAAATGATAAGGTAACCGAAGATAATACTGCTTACTTGATTGATATTAAAAAAGAACAAGCTAATGCCAAAGCTGGTAAGGTTAGAAAGCTTCCCTTATTTGTTGGAGAAAAAGACGGTAAAACATATTACATAGCACCCATTTATGGTAAAGGGCTATGGGATGCTATTTGGGCTTATATTGCCATGGATGAAAACATGGTTGTTCAAGGAGCCTATTTTGACCATAAAGGCGAAACACCTGGTTTAGGTGCTAATATTAAACAGCGTTTCTTTATGGATGATTTCATTGGTGAGCATTTATTAAGTGAAACTGGTACATTTAAAGGTATTGATGTAGCTAAAGGAAATGCCGACCCCAAAAACGAAAACAAAACAGACAATGAGGTTGATGCTATAGCAGGATCTACAATTACAGGAAATGGCGTAAGCACCATGATTAAAACAGATTTAAAGCTTTACAAACCTTTTTTCGATAATTTAAAAAATAATTAATCTATGGGACTTTTATCAAAAAAAGACACAAAGTTAATCACAGACCCATTAGCAGACAATAATCCTATTACTATTCAAGTACTTGGTATATGCTCTGCTTTGGCAATTACTGCAGAGCTAAAAGCATCAATTGTAATGTCAGTTTCAGTTTTGTTTGTATTAGGTATAGGCAACGTAGTTATCTCATTAATGAGAAATATCATTCCTTCAAAAATTAGAATTATAGTACAATTGGTAGTAGTAGCTGCGCTGGTTATTATAGTTGATTTAGTTTTAAAAGCTTTTGCTTATGAATTGAGTAAAACACTATCTGTATTTGTAGGATTAATAATTACAAACTGTATTATTATGGGGCGTTTTGAAGCGTTTGCCTTAGGAAATGGTCCTTGGAAATCATTTTTAGACGGTATAGGAAATGCCTTAGGTTATGGCGTTATACTTATAATAGTTGGTTTTTTTAGAGAACTGTTAGGATCTGGAACATTACTTGGTTTTAAAGTTTTAGGAGACCCAATTGAAAAAACAGGATTATATGCAACAGGGTATGAAAATAACGGATTTATGTTATTATCACCTATGGCTTTAATTGTTGTTGGTATTATTATTTGGGTACAACGTAACAGAAATAAAGCATTAATAGAAGATCATTAATAATTCAGAATTTATAATCAAGATTACATGGAACATTTAGAATTATTTTTCAAATCAATATTTATAGATAACATGGTATTTGCAACATTCTTAGGAATGTGTTCCTACCTTGCCGTATCTAAAAAAGTAAGTACCGCAGTTGGTTTAGGTGCTGCAGTTATTTTTGTATTAGCCATTACAGTGCCTTTAAACTGGTTATTAGACCAATACCTATTACAACCTGGTGCATTAAAATGGTTAGGTGCCGAATTTGCTGATTATGATTTAAGCTTCCTTTCCTTTATAATGTTTATTGCTACCATTGCCACTATGGTACAATTGGTGGAAATTATAGTAGAAAAATTTTCACCATCATTATACAACTCACTAGGTATATTTTTACCACTTATTGCTGTTAATTGTGCCATTTTAGGAGGCTCGTTATTTATGCAATCTCGTGAAATTCCTACATTAGGTTTAGCAACTACCTATGGTATAGGTTCTGGTATTGGTTGGTTTTTAGCCATTTTAGCTATTGCTGCCATTCGTGAAAAAATTAGATACTCAAGTGTGCCACCGGCTTTAAGAGGCTTAGGAATTACATTTATTATCACGGGTTTAATGGCAATTGGCTTTATGAGTTTTGGCGGAATGCTTACAGGTGGTGATGAAGCCCCAAAAGAAAACAAAACAGTTGTGGCAGAAAAAGAGGTAAATGATAAAAACACTTTGAGTAAAGTTAAAAATTCAAAGAATAAAGTAATAGCTAATAACACAAAAGTAAATGAATAGTATGATTTTAG
>JALRJA010000198.1 GCA_023255235.1 Flaviramulus sp. | reverse complement strand
AAATCGCGATAGAATAATTTTCCAAAAGCCTCTAATATTCCACCTGATAAATGGCGGTAATATTTTTCATCGAAGATCTCGACTAAGTTATTTACTCCCATAGCTAATCCCATACGGGCTTTGGTGTAATTAGCAAAATATTCTACTACTTTATAATATTCTTGAAAATTTGAAATCATTACAGATTGCCCTAATGAGCATAATAAATCGGCTCTATCAATAAAATCTTGTTCATCAATTTCACCTTCTGCTCTTAAGTTAGATAATGTTATTTCAAAAACAACCTCCGTTTTGTCTTTATCTACTTTATTTTCTTTAATAAACATGTTGTATGATTTGTCATACATTTCCATATTTACTTTAGTAACTGGTCTGTAGCTTCCTCTTAAAGCAAGAATATTTTTTTTGTATAACACTTTGGCAGGTAACACGTTTGTTCCATCTGGTCCAAACATAACGGCATCTGTCATACCGTTTTTAACCAATTGCAAGCTCATGAGCCTGTTATCTATATTATTAAAAACAGGTCCAGAAAAATTAATGGTGTCAATTTCTATCTGGTCTTTATCAAGATGATCATATAGGTAGCGCAGTAGTTTTTTGGGTTCGTTATATTTATAAAATGCACCGTAAATTAAGTTTGTTCCTAAAATACCAAGGGTTTCTTGTTGCAATCTAGCATCGGTTTCTTTAAAACGAATGTGCAAAATAATCTCATTATAATCACCTTTAGCTTCAATTTGATATTTAATACCTACCCATCCATGTCCTTTAAACTGTTTGGCAAAGTCAATAGTAGCTACTGTGTTGGCGTAAGTAAAAAATATTTTATTTGGGTGCATATCTCTAGTTAACCTACTTTCCATAAGGTTCATCTCATGAGAAAGCATTTTGCGTAACCGAGCTTCAGTAACATAACGACCGTCATCTTCGGCACCATAAATGGCATCACTAAAATCTTTATCATAGGCAGACATAGCCTTGGCAATTGTTCCTGATGCACCTCCGGCTCTAAAAAAGTGCCTGCAAGTTTCTTGGCCAGCGCCTATTTCGGCAAATGTTCCGTAAATGTTTTCATTTAAATTGATGCGAAGTGCCTTTGATTTTAAGGAAGGGATATCGTCAAATTCTTTGTCTCCTTTAATGGTTATTTCCATGTGATTTTATGATTATAGGCGAATAACAACAAAGGTATTAAATAACTACATGAAACAAAAAAATAACCCTATTTTTGTGTTAAACTTTACTGAAATTGAAAATTACTTTTCTTGGTACTGGCACATCACAAGGCGTTCCTATTATTGGAAGCACACACCCAGTTTGTTTAAGTAAAGACAAAAAAGACAAACGGTTACGAGTTTCTATATTGGTAGAGTGGGATAATTATACCTATGTGATAGATTGCGGTCCTGACTTTAGATACCAAATGTTAAGAGCACAATGTAAAAATATATCGGGTATTATTTTTACACACGAGCATTCTGACCATGTTTTGGGTTTTGATGATATTAGACCGTTTTATTTTAAACAAGGTGATATTCCTATTTATGCTCACAAACGCGTTATTAAAGCTTTAAAAAAACGATTTGATTATATTTTTAAATCTAAAAATAAATATCCTGGAACACCAGCAGTTATTATAAATAAAATTAAAAACAAACCATTTAAATTAAATAACTTAAAAGTTATTCCAATTAATGGAAACCATGATGGCTTACAAGTATTTGGATATAGATTTAATGACTTTGCTTATTTAACCGATATGAAAACCATGAAAGACAAAGAAGTTGAAAAGTTAAAAGGACTTAAAGTATTGGTTGTTAATGCATTGCGTATAGAACCACACCGTTCTCACTTTAATTTAGATGAAGCTTTGCAATTTATAAATAGAGTTAACCCAGAGAAAACCTATTTAACACACATTAGTCATTTATTAGGTTTTCATGAAGCGGTTGAAAAACAATTACCCGAAACTGTTTTTTTAGCTTATGATGAGTTGCAAATAACTGTTTAATTCACACCACATAGTAAACAAAACCAAAATAACAAAAGGGTCATTTATACAACCTATTAAATTATAAATTGAAAAAAAATGAAACAAAAAATAGTTATTTACCTTTTTATATTTACAGTATTGCTTGTAATTTTTCAATATGTCAATTCTAAGCACCTATTTGAAGATGCCAATAACCGAATAGCTAATTATAAAGCACTTGCTGAAAAACAAAAAGATTCTATAGTAAAGTTACAGCATGATTTGCTAGATGCCAAGCATTTTAATTTAGAGCGTAATGAAGATGCCATTAGTTATTTTGAAAACGATGGGCATGATATATACGACCTAATACCGCATATAAAAGACGAGTTGTATGAATTAAATGAAGCTAAAGGACAACATCCTATTGTGCCTTATGCCGCTAGCGAAGGCAGAAAAATTGTAATTAATACCGTTAAAATTTTAAACCACAAATGGATTATTGCAGATTTTACAGATGGAGAGTATTGGGGAGAAATTTTGGTGGCTTATTTTGTAAACAAAAATAAAACTGTTGATTTTGAGCTTGTTGAATCGTTTTTATATCCTTTTGATTAATTATCAATCTATTTTATAAGCAATTCCTTTTTGTTTTTTTGAATCACCAACGTAAGCATATTCAAAAGTATATGACGAATCTGTTGTAGTTAAAATTTTTAAATGAATATCCTTTTGTTCTGCCATGTTTTTTGGGTTTATAGTTTTAAACACCACCTCACAATCATTTATCCAGCGCACTTGTGAAGAATCTGTTTTGTTATTATAAACTTCTATTTGCAACGTTTCATTTCTCTCAAAGGTAGATGTATATAGGTTGTTGTCTATAGTTATTTCGCTATAAAATTTACCCAATTTAAAATCTTGACAGTTTCGTGTAGTTTTATAGCAACTAAAAAGTAATACGACAACAATAAGGCTAATATATTTCATGTAAATAGCTTTACAGGCAAAATTACTCAATTTTTGAAATTCTTAAAGGTTCCATCTGAATAAAAAACAACTATTTGCTCAATTGCTTTATCAGTTTTAGTTTCTTGAACTTTAGGTTGCTCGTTTTTAAAAATAGGAGTAGAGCTTTCTTCGCTTTTAGATTTAACTTGCTTTTCAGATAAAAAAGAACCAGTGCCATTGCACAACCAATATAAATTAACATCAGGATAGGCAGAAAGCACTTTTAATACAAAGTCTAAACTGGGTTTATTTCTACCCGATAGAATATGTGATATACTAGAACGTTGAACACCTATTGTTTCGGCAAAAGATGATGCCGATTCTCCGTAGTAATCTATAACGTTTTGTAATCGGTTTATAAATTCAGTTGTGTTTATCATTGTAAACAATTATATCTGTTTAGACTTTACAAATGTAATAAATTAACATTATTTAAACTATTTTATTGTGTTAAATTACTAAATAAGTATAAACCAATACTTTAAATAATTAATTTTAACTACTTGGTTTTATGTTGTTTATATAGTATTTGTGTTTTATTAACAAAAATTTGTAAACAGCAGTGTTATAGGCGGCATAACCAAATGCGTATCTGTATACAAATGTATATTTTGATTTGTTTACAAATGTAAATAAGTAAATGTTTACATTTGTTACCTAATTTTTTATCATGCAACTTAATCAAATACAGACCTTATTTTTAAAGCATCAAGAAACGGCTTTATTTCACAGATATATAACCAATAAACATATAGAACCGTTATTGGAAAGTTTGTGTAATAAGACCAAAGTTGAAACTCTTGGAAAATCTGTTTTAAACAATCCAATTTATGGTTTACAAATTGGTGATGGACACAAAAGAGTGCTAATGTGGTCGCAAATGCATGGAAACGAATCTACAACCACAAAAGCCTTATTCGATCTTTTAAACGCCCTTTTAAACGATACTGCTTTAAAAGTCATATTGCGTTCATGCACCTTGTATATTATTCCTATTTTAAATCCTGACGGTGCAAAAGCCTACACACGAGTTAATGCTAATGCAGTAGATTTAAACAGAGATGCACAAAACCTATCGCAACCAGAAAGTACTATTTTAAGAGGTATTTTTAATGAGTTTAAACCTCATTTTTGTTTTAACTTACATGGACAACGAACAATTTTTAGTGCTGGAGCCAAAAATAAGCCTGCAACTGTATCGTTTTTAGCTCCGGCACAAGACGTTGCATGTACTGTAACGCCTACTAGGCAAATAGCCATGCAACTTATTTGTAAAATGAATGAGGTGTTGCAAGTACTTATTCCTGAGCAAGTAGGTGTATATGATGATACATTTAATTTAAACTGTGTGGGTGATTTTTTTCAAAGTAAGCAGGTGCCAACTGTTTTGTTTGAAGCTGGTCATTTTTATAATGATTATGAAAGAGAAAAAACAAGAGAATATATTTTTGTTTCTTTTATAACAGCTTTACATCATATTTCTACAACAGAAATTACAGGCTTAGATTATGAAGCTTATTTTGAAATTCCTGAAAACCAGAAGTATTTTTTTGATGTTATAATAAGGAATGCCAAAATAAAATTGAATTCTAAAGAAGAAATTTTTGATATTGGTATGATGTTTCAAGAGAAACTAATCAATGAGCGTATAGCCTTTATTCCTATAATAAATAAAATTGAGAAGCTTAGCTCATATTATGGTCATAAAGAAATAGATGCTAATGGTTTAGAAGTTTTAGATGAAAACATGAATATGGTAGAAATAGGCAGCGAAAACGTTTTCGTAATAATAAATAATGAAAAAATAACCTTATTTTAAAAATAAAATGTAGTCTATTAGTGTTATTTTTGATAAAAATGTAGTAATTTAGCTTTTTATTTACGAATACCTTATTATGGGAAAAATTAAATTAGACGAAATTGACCATCAAATTCTTGATATGTTAATTGATAACACAAGAATACCTTTTACAGATATAGCTAAAAAACTATTAATTTCTGCAGGCACTGTTCATGTTAGAGTAAAAAAAATGGAAGAATCAGGAATTATTAAAGGTTCTTCTTTAATGCTTGATTATAAAAAACTTGGATATTCTTTTATTGCTTACGTAGGATTATATTTAAATAACACATCTCAAACTAAGTTTGTTTTAGAACGAATTAACGACATATCATATGTAACAGTAGCTCATATTACTACTGGCAAGTTTAATATTTTTTGCAAAATAAGAGCAAGAAGCACAGAGCATGCTAAAGAAATAATTTTCTTATTAGATGATATTGAAGGTGTTTACAGAACCGAAACTATGATTTCTTTAGAAGAAAGTATAAACGATAAAAAACGTTTAATGCATTCTATTTTTAACGAATTATAATTTAGGCAACTACACAAAAAGCATTATTAGTTCTATTTATAATCTACCACTAACATGGTTGCCTAAAACACCTTTTACATCATACACTACGGCATTTTTATGCAATAAAGGTTTTAAATTTAATTGAAGAAATTCGTTGTGTGCTACTACTAATACTATGGCATCAAATTTACCTTTAGGAATATGCTTAGTTGTTACTAAATTATATTCTGCTTCAACTTCTTTGGCGTTAGCTAAGGGGTCAAAAACAGTAACATTTGTACCATAGCTTTTTAATTGATTAATAACATCAACAGCTTTTGAGTTTCTAACATCTGGGCAATTTTCTTTAAATGTAATTCCTAACACCAATATATTGGCTTCTTTAATTCTAATATCATTTTGTGCCATTAGTTTTATTACTTCAGAAGCTACATAGTGTCCCATGCTATCATTTACTCTCCTGCCTGCCAATATAATTTCTGGATGATAACCAACTTCTTGTGCTTTTTGTGCTAAATAATAAGGATCAACACCAATACAAT
>JALRJA010000116.1 GCA_023255235.1 Flaviramulus sp. | reverse complement strand
TAATAAAATTAATAGCATTGTTACTGCTTTTTGAGCGTAAATACCGTTTTGCTATATATAACGGAAACTTCAATTACGATTTTTTTCGTTTATCTAAAATACTTGGGTCTTTAATTGGGTTTTCTTCACCTTTTAAAGATTTGTCTATTTGGTCAATATATTCTAAAGAATCGTCTATAAAAAACTCCAAATTAGGCATTCTGCGTAGTTGGTATTTGGTACGTTGTGCCAATTCATGTCTAATTAATGAGGTGTTTGATTTGATACCAACAAGCAATTCTTTCGCTTTATCGTTAGGGAAAATACTTAAATATACTTTCGCAACACCCAAATCTACAGTTACTTTCACTTTAGAAACCGATATAATAACACCGTGCATACCGCCCTGTGTAGCAGCTCCTTGTAAAACTTCAACTAAATCGCGTTGTAAAACTGTCCCTATTTTTTTTTGCCTTTGGCTTTCCTCTTCGTTACTCATTTTTTACCTTTTAAAGGTTTAAGTTGCAAAAATAAGCTTATTTAAAGATTATATTACGTTTAGATTATAAATTTTGTATCTTAACTTTGAATGATAATTTTCTCTTTTTAAGCAAATGATAAAAATAGCTGATGAAAAAACTTGAACACATAGGTATAGCTGTAAAAAACCTTGAAGAATCTAATATATTGTTTTCCAAACTTTTTGGTGAATCAAGCTATAAAACAGAAGTTGTAGAAAGTGAGGGTGTAAAAACTACATTTTTTAAAATTGGCAATAATAAAATGGAGCTGTTAGAAGCTACAAATAGCGATAGCCCCATTGCCAAATTTATAAATAATAAAGGCGAAGGCATTCACCATATTGCTTTTGAAGTTGAAAATATTGAAGCAGAAGTAAAAAGATTAACTAATGAGGGTTTTATGGTTTTAAACGAAATACCCAAAAAAGGTGCTGATAATAAGATGGTTGTTTTTTTACACCCTAAAACCACAAACGGTGTGTTGATAGAACTTTGTCAAGAAATTATTTTAAAAGAATAAATTTCTTGTAGAGTTTTAAAATTAGTATTAAATTCGCAGCCAATTTTAATACGAAACCATTTAAAAATGGCAAGTATTAAAAAATTGGTCCTATAGCTCAGTTGGTTAGAGCACCTGACTCATAATCAGGTGGTCCCTGGTTCGAGCCCAGGTGGGACCACTTTTAGGGATTATAAAGCCTTTCGGAAACGAGAGGCTTTTTTTGTTTTTTTAATATATTTGCACCCAATGATAATACAAAACCAAAGAATAGTTGCCTCAATCTTATTTGTATAAATAAGTTTTGTATCCGCAGCTCAAGTCAGCAAACCGCCACCACTTTATGGGTTACCAATAGATGGTGGTGTATTGTTTGTATTTGTGTAGGCTTGGCATACGATGCAAAAAAGCTAATACTTAGAAAAGCTAATATTAATTAGTTCTACCTAATTTCTAAAAGTTTCGCTACATATTTCCCTAAAACATCAAATTCTAAATTCACAACAGTACCTTTTTTAAAGGTGTTAAAGTTTGTATTATTGTAGGTATAAGGTATTATTGCCACGCTAAAACTATCTTTTCTAGAATTCACAACAGTTAAGCTAGTGCCATTTATAGTTATTGAACCTTTTTCAATAGTAATATTATTAAGCGAGGTATCGTAATTAAAAGTAAATATCCAACTACCATTAGCTTCTTCAATATTTGTACAAATAGCAGTTTGGTCTACATGTCCCTGTACTATATGCCCATCAAGTCTGTCACCTAATTGCATAGCACGTTCTAAATTTACAGAATCACCAAGTTTTAAGGTATTTAAACTGGTTTTGTCAAGCGTTTCTTTTATTGCAGTTACCGTATATTCACCATCATTAATAGCAACAACGGTAAGACAAACGCCATTATGTGCCACACTTTGGTCTATTTTAAGCTCAGGAGTTAAGCTACTATTTATTGTAATGTGAAGGTTATTTAATTCTGCTTTTAAATTTGAAATAGTCCCTATAGATTCAATTATTCCAGTAAACATGATATTGTTTGTTTATTTAACTAAATTTGCATCATCAAAATTACAAACAAAAGTTGTCATTCTTAATGAAGAAAGCAGAAAATATAGTAGTTGGTATATCAATAGGTGATTTAAATGGCATTGGTGGTGAAATTATTTTAAAAACATTTGAAGACACTAGAATGCTAGAATTTTGCACGCCAGTTATCTTTGCTTCGGCAAAAACCATGAATTTTTTTAAAACCCACTTTAATTCTGAAATCAATTTCAACAACATAAATAATACAAACCAAATTGTTTCAGGCAAGGTTAATGTTTTTAATTGTTGGAATGAACCAGTAGCCATTGAGTTCGGTAAAGAAGATCTTAAAATAGGCGAATACGCTATAAAATCGCTAGAAGTAGCTACAAAAGCTTTAAAAAATAATGAAGTAGACGTGTTGGTAACAGCACCAATTAATAAACACAATATTCAATCTGAGGCATTTAAATTTCCTGGTCATACCGATTATTTAGCTCAAGAGTTAGAAGGCGAAAGCCTCATGTTTATGGTAACCGACACTTTAAGAGTAGGCTTGCTTACAGACCATGTTCCTGTTAAAAATATCGTTGAAAGGCTATCCGAAGCCTTAGTCATTAAAAAAATTAATGCTGTTTACAAGTCGCTTTTGCAAGATTTTAATAAAGTACGCCCAAAAATAGCAGTTTTAGGTATTAATCCACATACAGGCGATAATGGTGTAATTGGTAATGAAGATGATACTATTTTAAGACCAACACTTCAAAAACTTAAAAGCGAAGGCAAGTTGGTTTATGGGCCTTATGCAGCCGATAGTTTCTTTGGCTCAAACAACAGTTTGAAAATCAAGACACCGAGATTGTACAACAAGTTGAACCT
>JALRJA010000094.1 GCA_023255235.1 Flaviramulus sp. | reverse complement strand
ATTAAGCATTTTTTTTGCTATCTAAGCCTATAAAATTATATGTGTTTTGGGCGTGCCCTTTATTTAAAACTTGACAGGTTTTAAAAAGGTCGTGCTTTCGCTACTCAATCTTTTTATTTTTTCTAAATTCCATAATTTGTTTACTCTCAAGACTATTAAAACTTTAAAAAGAGGACATTTTTTTTAGAAAAATAAAAAGGATTTCAAACAAACCGCTCAATCACTCACGCAACTATCTGCCAATTTAGCATTTTTAGTAAGCTTGGATAACTATTTGCTAACTTTACGGTATGAGTAAACAAGACCATTTTAAATTCTATACAGGCGTAGTAGCCTATCCCCTATTTTTTGTACTTATTATATGGCTCGTATTTTGGTTTGAAGTTAGGTTTGGTTATAACTTTAGTAAATACGGCATTTACCCTCAAACATATAAAGGTTTTAGAGGTGTTTTTTTAAGTCCGTTTATTCACGGAAGCATAAAACACATATACCATAATACCATTCCTTTATTTGTATTAAGCATGGCCGTGTTTTATTTTTATCGTCATATAGCCTGGAAAGTTATACTATTTGGTATTTTATTATCAGGATTTTTAACATGGTGTATTGGCAGACCTTCTTACCATATTGGTGCAAGTGGTTTAATTTATGTGCTTGTAAGCTTTACTTTTTTTAAAGGCGTGTATGCCAAACATTACAGGCTTATTGCTCTATCACTTTTAGTAGTTTTTCTCTACGGAAGCATGATTTGGCATGTATTACCAATTCAAGAAACTATTTCATGGGAAGGTCATTTGTCAGGATTAATTACCGGTTTTTTATTTGCATTATTTTTTAAAAAAGAAATAGCCAAACGCAAAAAGTACTATTGGGAACAAGAAAATTATAACGAAGATAACGACCCATTTTTAAAACATTTTGATAAAAACGGAAACTTTATTGAAACAAAAGAAGACCCAACAGAGCAGCAGCAACCCACTATAACTTATACAGTAAAGGAAAAAAATAAAGATTAATCTAACCCGTTGTGCATTTTAAATGGCCGAAATTTGGGGAAGCTTACAATCATAAAGACCAAAAAAGTAAAATCTTGACAATCATTAAAAAATTAGACTATTAATACTCAAATGTATTCAAGTGACTGAATAAATATGCAAATGAAGTAATAAATGGGAGCATACAAAAACAACCGTTGTTATCGTGTTTTGTTAAATTCATAATAATATAAAAGTGATTTGAACTCAAGTTATAACAAATTTACTACAAGCTTAATCCTTTTTAGTTAATATGCTTTTTTTTAGAAAAGTTTGCGTGTAATATATAGCCACAACAATAGGAAAAGGCTATAAAAAATTGGAAAAACCATTGTGTAGGTAATGGTTGTGAAGTAGTTGCTTAGTTGTTTTTTTAAACTACGCTTTTTAAATTTATTCTTTAAATTACTGTTTACTTATGTCTTTTTTAAAAGAATCAGGTAACACCTTATTTTTTGTGTTTTTATTTATAATTTTTTTTTCAACATCAAAATTGGGCATGGTTTCTTGTTCTAAAGTGTCTTTTTGTTTTAATAATACAGTATTAAGAGAATCTTCTTCTCGCTTGGTTTTATCTTTCCATTCTTGAGCTTCAATGTTTTTGTATTTTGTTTTTAAAGCTTCTAGGCTATCGGTTACTTTATTATATATATCGTCATAGTCTTTTACATGAAACGCATAATAATTATTGCTCAAAGCAAATTGTAAACTATCAATTTGATGTTTTGCATAAATATAATTGTCTATATCAACTCCTTTGTTTTGCATTATTCTTTTATTAACAGAGCTTGCCGTAGATAAAAGTTTGGCATCTATTAATATAGCTACCATTTTTTCTTTTGAAATTAAATTATGTGGTTTTTTAGGACCTTGAAATGGATTACAAGAAACCCCTATTATGGCAATGACAAAGTATATTAAAAAGCGTTGCAAAATCATCTATTAAAAGTTAATCGTTTGGCAGATTTTATATCGTTAAATTTAGCATTTTGATACACTAAATTACCATTTAAAAAAGTATGGGTTACTCTAGATTTGAATGTAACCCCTTCAAAAGGCGACCACTCGCACTTGTATAAAATATTATTTTTATTTACAGTCCATGGGTTGTTTAAATCTACTAAAACCAAATCGGCAAAGTAGCCTTCTTTAATAAAACCGCGTTTTTCAATTTGAAATAAAATAGCAGGATTATGACACATTTTTTCTGCTATTTTTTCTAAAGAAATTTTTTCTTTGTGATACATTTCTAACATGGCAGGTAGTGCGTGTTGCACCAATGGTCCACCAGAAGGTGCGGTTGTATATGTGTTTTTCTTTTCGTCTAAGGTATGCGGTGCGTGGTCTGTGGCTATAACATCAATTCTGTCGTCTAATAATGCTTTCCATAATTGGTCTCTATCATGCTTTGTTTTAACAGCAGGATTCCATTTTATAAGAGTGCCTTTTGTATTATAATCTTCATCTGAAAACCATAAGTGATGAATACATACTTCGGCAGTAATTTTTTTGTCTTTTAATGGCATTTTATTAGAAAACAACTGTGTTTCTTTTCCTGTAGATAGGTGGAAAACATGTAGTCTGGCACCTGTTTTTTTTGCCAGTTCAATAGCTCTTGAAGATGATATATAACACGCTTCTTCACTTCTTATTAATGGGTGGCATGCAATAGGTATATCATCGCCATATTTATCAACATGGTCTTTAAAGTTCTTTTTTATAGTAGTTTCATCTTCACAGTGAACTGATATTAACATATTAGTACTTTTAAAGATGTTTTCTAAAACTTCTAAATTATCTACTAACATATTGCCAGTTGACGAACCTAAAAACAACTTTAAGCCAGCCACTGTTTTGGTATCTAATTTTAAAATCTCATCTAAATTATCATTAGTACCACCAAACATAAAAGAATAGTTTGCATACGATGTTTTTTGAGCTATTTCAAACTTTTCTTCTAATTTATCAATACTAATGGTTTGCGGGTTGGTATTGGGCATTTCTATAAAACTCGTAATACCACCGGCAATAGCCGCTTTACTTTCTGTTTCAATAGTTGCTTTATGCGTTAAACCGGGTTCTCTAAAATGTACTTGATCATCTATAACGCCTGGTAAAATATACTTTCCTTCGGCATCAAAAACCATAACATCAGATGATTTGGCACTTATTGATTCGTTTATTTGTTTAATGTATGCCCCTTCTATTAAAATGTCTCCGCTAAAAATAGTGCCTTCATTAACTATTTTAACATTTTTTATAAGTGTTGTTTTTAATTTCATGTATTTATTAAAACGCTATTGTATTTTGTGTTATTTATCTTGCTTTTTTTAATAACAAAAATTTAGCCAAAATACCTTTCTTTTATTTTTTTATTAAGCTTTTTAATTTCATAGATATAACTCCAAAGATAGCTTCAGATATAATACCCGAACTTAACTTAGATTCGCCGCGTGTTCTATCGGTAAAGATTACAGGGATTTCAACAATATTGCATTTTTTTAAGTAGGCTTTAAATTTCATTTCAATTTGAAAGGCATAGCCTATAAACTTGATAGTATCTAATTCTATTGATTCTAAAACCGCTCTTTTGTAACAAATAAACCCTGCCGTAGTGTCATGAATATTCATACCTGTTATTAAGCGTACATATTTTGACGCAAGGTATGACAAAAGCACTCTGCCTAAAGGCCAATTTACCACATTAACTCCTTTTACATACCTAGACCCTATGGCAACATCGGCTCCTTCTTCACTACAGGCATGGTATAATTTTATAATATCATCAGGATTATGCGAAAAATCGGCATCCATTTCAAAAATAAACTCGTAACCGCTTTTTAAACTCCATTTAAACCCTTCAATATAAGCCGTACCCAAACCAGCTTTTTCGGCTCTCTCTATTAAAAACAGTCTGTTAACAAACAGTTTTTGTAACTCTTTAACTTTTAAGGCTGTTAAATCTGGCGAATTATCATCTACAATTAAAATATGAATATCTGCAGATTGCTTAAAAACCGCCTTGATAATAGCTTCAATATTATCAATTTCATTATATGTTGGTATAATTACAAGAGTGTTGTTCATACCTGTTTGTATTGACACTAAATTTAGTTTTGACAAATGTACATCATTAAGCTATTATTTATTTTAAATATTCCTTAATAATATGCCTGAAATAAAAATTTATGATAATTTTAAGGCATGATTCGTACCATAATTTCAAATGAGTTGCTCACCGCTTTATTGGTTATAGGCTTAATAATTGTAGCCATTGGAAAAGCTGTTGCACCTAAACGATTTGAAGATTTTTTATTTGTTATAGAAAATGATAAATACTTGAAAATTTATTCAAGAGATCAAAAATTTATAGATGCTTTTGATATCCTTCTTTTTATAAACCTCATTCTATCATTAGCAGTTTTTTGCTATCAATTTATACAAACAGCTAGTAATACTGTAAATTTATCAAATACTATTTTACTTAAACTATCTATAGGCTTAGCCTGTTTTATTTTAATAAAAGCCTTTTTTGAGCGCTTAATTGCACGTGTTTTTAATATTGAAAAGCTAATAGATGCTTATGTATTTCAAAAAATTAGTTACAAATATTTTTTAGGTATCTTATTACTTCCTGTTAATGCTTTTATCTTATATGCTTTCAAACCTAGCATAAGCGTTTTTTATGCAATTGTTATACTTTTTATACTTGTAAACACAGTAAGCTTTATTAATTTTTTTAAAACACATCAAACTTTACTAAAAAACAACTTGTTTTATTTTATTTTGTATCTTTGCGCACTTGAAATTGCACCATATGTAATTTTATATAAGGTGTGTTTTTAAAAAATAAAAAAACTACTTGCTCTTATGAAAGTAAAAACCATTTTGGTATCTCAACCAGAACCTAAAATAGAAAACTCGCCTTATTTTGAATTACAAGAAAAACAACGTGTAAAAATAGATTTTAGACCTTTCATTCATGTTGAAGGCGTAGCGGTTAAGGAAATTAGACAACAAAAAGTTGATTTAAAAAACTATACAGCTATTATTTTAACAAGTAGAAATGC
>JALRJA010000063.1 GCA_023255235.1 Flaviramulus sp. | reverse complement strand
CATTCGCAAGAAAATCGACAATACACCAAATGCTGAACATGCACAAAACCTTAAAAATGTATGCGAAAAAATCCTTGAGCCTGTTCGTAACCATTTTGGAAAGCCTGTTCGGATTAACTCTGGGTATCGCGGTCCTGCCCTTAACGCTGCTGTTGGTGGTTCCAGTAAGTCTCAGCATTGTAATGGAGAGGCTGTCGATTTTGAAATTGATGGACTACCGAACCCCGAACTCGCCAGATGGGTGAGCGAGAACTGCGACTTTGATCAGATTATTCTTGAATTCTATGATCCAAAAGAAGGACCAAACTCTGGTTGGGTCCATGCTTCATATACTACAAAAGGTCCAAACCGCAAGCAGAAATTGACTGCGGTGACGGAAGGTGGAAAAACAGTTTACAAACCAGGCTTCCTAGCATAAGAGAAAAAGCATCACGTTTTAAACTTTGCTTTTTTTGGTTTTTAATGAGTTCTGTAGTTTTAAAATTTAGTAAAAACCCATCAGTAGTTTCAATTGTTATGGTATCATTAGCTATGTTTTTAATAATACCAGACAACTCTTCATCTAAAACTAAAACACTATCACCTTTTTTAAATGACATACCTATTCACTTGTAGTATCTTGATCATCATTTTCAGAATAATTTTTACTAGGTATTGTTTTGGCAATTCTGTAAACACCTATCATGAGTATAACTATTCCACCAATTAAAATTAATTGGTTTTGGTTAGTGCCGGTTTTTGCATACATAGCAACAAAAGCACCTATAATTATAAGAATGTAATTTATGTTTTTCACGTGTTTGTTTTATTGATTGTTAGTAATAAATGTAATTCATTTATTGTTTTAGAAATATAAAATTAAGGTAAAAAAAATTAAATCACTTGTTAATTCTTAATTCTCTTTTACTATTTTAGCTTAGTCAATTTTATATTATGGAAAATTATATGCTTCCCTGTTTAAGTAAAAAACTGTTTGGTTTTGATTGCTTGGGTTGTGGTTTACAACGATCTGTTAGCCTCATTTTTCAAGGTGAGTTTATTAATGCTTTTTATATGTATCCTGCCATTTACAGCTTAATACTTCTTTTTATTACCATTGGTATAAATATCTTTATTAAATTAAAAAAATACAATCTAATAATTAACACGCTTGCCATTATTACTATTACAACCATTATAATAAACTACATATTAAAAATAATCATTTAAAAATTACTTATGGAACAACAAAAACTCAACCCAACTATTGTTTATGTTTTAGCTATTTTTGGTCTTTTATGCTGCTGTTTTGGTGGCTTAGGTTTTATTCTTGCTGGAATAGCTTTTTTTATAGCGTTTAGCAAACTAAAAGAAGCCAAATTAAATCCTGAAAATTATGATTCAAATAGTATTAAATCTATGAATACTGCAAAAATAGTTGCTTTAGTTATACTCATTATAAATATTCTTTATTTTGCTAAAGCCATTCATACAATTTCAACTGTTGGTTGGGATGAGATGATGGAGCAATCAAAGGAACTCATGGAACAATGGGAGCAAAATCAATAAATTAAAAAAGCAACCAATGGTAATAAAAACTATTACCATTGGTTGCTAAAATGTATCTATTAAAAGCTTACTTAGTGGTTTTCAAAAGTTTTAAGCGTTTCAATAATAATAGCAATACAATCTAACATTTGTTCTCTATCTATAACCAAAGGTGGTGCAAAACGTATAATGTTGCCATGGGTTGGTTTTGCTAGTAAACCATTATCTCGTAAAGCCAAACAAATATCCCAAGCAATAAGTCTTTGTTGGTCATCATGAATAACTATAGCGTTTAGCAATCCTTTACCTCTCACTAGTTTAACAATTTTACTAGTTTTTATATAATTACTTAATTCACTTCTAAATAAGTTTCCTAAAACAAATGCGTTTTGGGCAAGTTTTTCATCTCTAACAACTTCTAGAGCAGCCATAGCAACAGCCGCCGCAATTGGATTGCCACCAAAAGTACTACCATGGTTTCCTGGTCTTATAACTTCCATTATACGGTTGTCTGCTAAAACCGCAGATACGGGATACATACCACCACTAATGGCTTTACCAAGAATTACAATATCGGGTTTTATTTCTGGAGTATTTAAACAATTTCTATTCTCACAAGTACAATTACCACAAGTTGCCAGCAAACTACCTGTTCTAGCAATACCAGTTTGTACTTCATCGGCAATAAACAGCACATTATACTCATTACATAAAGCCTTAGCTTTCACTAAATAATCATCACTAGGAACATAAACACCTGCTTCTCCCTGTATAGGTTCTACCAAAAACCCAGTAACATTTGGGTTATTTTGTAAAGCCTCTTCAAGAGCCGTTAAATTATCATACTCAATTTTAATAAATCCTTTAGTAAAAGGTCCAAAATTTTTACGAGCAATAGGGTCATTACTAAAAGAAATAATAGTAGTTGTACGACCATGAAAATTATTCTCACAAACAATAATTTCTGCTTTATTTTCATCAATACCCTTGACTTCATACCCCCATTTTCTGCAAATTTTAATAGCGGTTTCTACAGCTTCAGCACCAGTATTCATTGGTAGTAGCTTATCAAAACCAAAAAAATGACAAGCAAACTCTTCATATTTTCCAAGCATATCATTATAAAATGCTCTAGATGTGAGTGTGAGTCTTTGAGCTTGTTGCACTAGTGCATTAACAATTTTTGGGTGGCAATGCCCTTGATTTACAGCCGAGTAAGCCGATAAAAAATCATAATACTGTTTGCCTTCAACGTCCCAAACATACACACCTTCTCCTCTACTTATTACAACCGGAAGCGGATGATAATTATGGGCACCATACTTGTTTTCTAAATCTATCGCTTGTTGCGAAGTTAATTGGTTTAAAACAGCCATTTTAATTGTGTTTAAATTTATAAAATAACCATTCCTTCTATACCTTTATTCTTTCGAGAATTCGAAAAAGCAGCGTGGGAGAGAAATCACCCCTGAATAAAGGTGCAATTTAATAAATATAATTTTCAAAAACTATTTTTTTGGTGCATCCCAACATTTGTTTTTCAAATGTTGGGTCTGGCTTTCCGCTATATCTTTTTAACATTCGTTAAAAAGGATGCCGCTTCAATCCATTGCACAAAGCAATTTAAACCTAAAAGCCATAAAAAAAATCACAAATAGTAGGTCGTAAATAGTAAATCCTTTCCTTACTTTTGCAGCATGTCAAGAAGAAAATCAAAAAAACAAGTGTTTAATAATATAGAAGTAATTGATGCCGGTGCTAAAGGAAAAACAATAGCCAAAGCACCAGATGGAAAAGTTATTTTTTTACCAAACGCTGTACCCGGTGATATTATAGACATTCAAACGTTTAAAAAACGAAAAGCTTATTACGAAGGTAAAGCCACCGTTTTTCATAAACTCTCTAATAAAAGAACCCAACCTGTTTGTGAACATTTTGGAATTTGCGGAGGCTGCAAATGGCAAAACATGGCATATAAACACCAACTTTACTACAAACAAAAAGAAGTTACAAACAACCTAACCAGAATAGGTCATATAGAACTCCCAGAAGTAACACCTATCTTAGCTTGCAAAAACCAGTATTTTTACCGTAATAAAATGGAATTTTCTTTTAGTGATAGCCGTTGGTTAACACTAGAAGAAATACAATCTAATAACCAGTTAAAAAACAAAAATGCCTTAGGTTTTCACATACCAGGCATGTGGGATAAAATTCTCGATTTAAACACTTGCCACTTACAAGAAAACCCATCAAATGCCATAAGAAACAGTGTTAAACAATTTGCTATTAAAAACAATTTAGAGTTTTTCAACACAAGAAATCAAACCGGGTTTTTACGCACTATGATGATTCGCACCTCAAGCACAGGCGATATCATGGTTATGATTCAGTTTTTTAAAGAAGATAAAGCAAAACAAGCCTTATTATTAGATTATATTTCAGAAAAATTTCCAGAAATAACCTCATTACAATACGTCATAAACAAAAAAGCCAATGATACCATTTATGACCAAGAAGTAATTTGTTATAAAGGTAAAGACTACATTTTAGAAGAAATGGAAAGCTTACAATTTAAAATAAACGCCAAATCGTTTTATCAAACCAATTCGGCACAAGCCTACGAGCTTTATAAAATAACTCGCCAATTTGCAGGCTTAACAGGTAATGAACTTGTTTATGATTTATATACTGGCACCGGAACCATAGCCCAATTTATATCAAAACAAGCAAAAAAAGTTATTGGTGTTGAAGCTGTTCCAGATGCAATTACAGCAGCAAAAGAAAATGCACAATTAAATAATATAAAAAACGTTGATTTTTATGTAGGCGATATGAAAAGCATTTTTAACAGTCATTTTATAAAAACCCACGGAGAACCAGACGTTATAATAACAGACCCACCACGAGATGGTATGCACAAAGAAGTGGTAATGCAAATACTAAATATTGCACCAAAAAAAATTGTTTATGTA
>JALRJA010000051.1 GCA_023255235.1 Flaviramulus sp. | reverse complement strand
TACGGTCTGGATTAAGAAAACGCTCAAAAAGCAGGTCGTATTTAAGCGGGTCTATATTGGTAATCCATAAACAATATGCCACCACCGAGCCGGCTGCCGAGCCACGTCCGGGTCCTACTGAAACTTGCATGTTTCTAGCTTCACGAATAAAGTCTTCAACAATTAAAAAATAGCCTGGGTATCCTGTGTTTTCAATAACACTTAATTCAAAATCAAGGCGTTCTTTGATGTCATTAGAAAGTGCTTCACCATAGCGTTTTTTGGCACCTTGATAGGTTAAATGTTTTAAATAAGCATTTTCACCTCGTTTTCCACCGTCAGCCAAATCTGCTTCATCTTTAAATTCATCAGGAATAGCAAAACCCGGTAATAAAACGTCTCGTGCTAATTGATATGCCTCAACTTTATCAACTACTTCTTGAATGTTTTTAATGGCTTCTGGAATATCTTTAAACAAGGCTTTCATATCATCAGAAGATTTGAAATAATAATCTTGATTAGGTAAGCCATATCTATAACCTCTTCCTCTACCTATGGGTGTTGCTTGTTTTTCGCCATCTTTTACGCAAAGTAAAATATCATGTGCTTTAGCATCTTCTTTTTCACAATAGTATGTGTTGTTGGTAGCTACTAGTTTGATAGTATGCTTTTTAGAAAATTCAATTAAAACGGTATTAACTCTATTCTCATCTTCTTGGTTATGACGCATTAACTCAATATACAAATCATCGCCAAACTGTTCTTTCCACCACAGTAAAGCTTCTTCAGCTTGATTTTCGCCAATATTTAAAATTTTACTAGGAACTTCTCCATATAAATTTCCCGTAAGTACAATGAGGTCTTTTTTATATTTTTTAATGAGGGTTTTGTCTATTCTAGGAAGGTAGTAAAACCCATCAACATAAGCGTGAGATGATAGTTTAGCTAAGTTATGATAGCCATTTTTGTTTTTTGCTAACATAACTATTTGATAACCATTATCTTTTCTGGTTTTGTCTGTGTGGTCTTCGCAAACAAAAAACTCACAGCCAATTATGGGTTTTATTTCTCTATTTAGTGGTTTTTCACCTTTTTTAATAGCCGCTTCATTTTTAGCCTTTACAGATTTATTGTGATTGGTAATAGCTCGCACAAAATGAAAAGCACCCATCATGTTTGCGTGGTCTGTTAATGCCACCGCAGGCATGTTGTGTTTTGCTGCAGATTCAACTAAACTTTGAACACTTATTGTAGATTGTAAAATTGAAAATTGAGAATGATTATGAAGATGCACAAAATCAACATCTTCTAAATCAGACATATTTTGTTTTATTTCTACCGAAGAAATTAAATTGTCTTCACTTTTTTTAAGACGGTCTTTAATTTTAGCACTCGCTTCTTTAAGGTTAAGGTGTTTTAAACCAACAAGCTGAATTTCTTCTGGGTTAGCTTCTTTGAAATTCTGAAAATAATCGGGTTTAACGTTTAATTCTTCTTTGGTATATTCGCCTAAACGAATTAATTCTAAAAAGCAGCGTGTAGTAGCTTCAACATCGGCAGTTGCATTATGTGCCTCGGCAAAAGGTTTATTAAATAAGTATTGGTGCAACTCTGTTAATGTAGGTAATTTAAACCTACCATATCGCCCTCCTGGAATTTGACATAATTCTGCGGTGTGTTCTGTACAGGTGTCTAAAACAGGGCGTTCTTGCAAAGGGTTTGCAATATCAAGGCGCACAAATTCGGCACCCATAATATTTAAATCAAACTTAAGATTTTGCCCAACAATAAATGTTGTTTTATGTAATACGGCATTAAATTTTTCTAAAACTTCATGTAACGGAAGTCCTTGTTCTTCTGCCAATTCGGTTGAAATACCATGAATTTTTTCGGCATCATACGGAATATTAAACCCATCTGGTTTTACCAAATAATCTTGATGCTCTATACAATTTCCCATAGCATCGTGTAACTGCCAGGCAATTTGAATACATCTTGGCCAGTTATCGGTATCTGTTATAGGAGCATCCCAACGTTTTGGTAATCCGGTAGTTTCAGTATCAAAAATTAAATACATTCTAAGGTTTTTTCGTGTGTTTTTTATTTTGGTTTAATGTAAAAACAAGGCGTATAAAAATACATAGAAATTATACTTTTTTTATGTGAAGTTATCACTAATTGTAAACAAGTTTTTAATTTATTTTTTTTACTACATTTATAGTGCTTTAATTCTGCTCCTATGATATTTAAAATAGTTATTCTTGTTATAAGTTTTAACCTTATTAGTTGTTCTAAACCCACGTTATATGTTGGTACCTATACAACTGGTGAAAGTGACGGTATTTACCGTTTTGAGTTTGACACAAAAACAGGTAAACTAACAAACAAAACCTTGGTTGCAACAACCGAAAACCCTTCTTTTTTAAGGTATGCCAAAAAAAATAACACTCTTTACGCTGTGAATGAAAATGAACAAGGCGAAATATCGGCGTTTAGAGTTAACAAGGATTCGCTCGTTTTATTAAACAAGGTGTCTAGTAATGGCGGGCATCCTTGTCATATTGCTCTTAATGAAGCTGAAGATACAATTATAGTATCAAACTATACAGGTGGTACTTGCTCGATTTACACAATTAAAAATAATGGGGAAATTAATACGCTTTCTCAAGTGATAAGCCATAACACAAACCACATTACATCGCATGTTCACTCTGCTCAATTTACCGATACCGATTTATATGTTGCCGATTTGGGAAAAAACAGTGTGTTTCTCTACCGTTTCAACAATGGCGTTTATAACGAAGTTACCTCATCAATTGTTCCTTTTCAACCCAATTCTGGTCCAAGACACTTTGCTACAACAAGCGATGGTGCATTTATTTACATTATAAATGAACTTTCATCTACCATTAGCATAGCAAAAAAGTTTAACGACACATTTATATTAGTTGATACTATCTCTACTTTAGAAGATGGTTTTAATGAAAAAAGCTATTGTGCAGATATTCATCTCTCGGCAGACGAACGTTTTGTATATGGTTCAAACCGAGGAGAAAATTCTATAGCGGTTTTTAAAAGACATCCTATAGACGGAACTCTTAAGAAAATCCAAAGCATTAGTGTTCATGGTGATTGGCCAAGAAATTTCACCCTAGACCCAAGTGGAAACTTTATATTAGTTGCAAACCAAAAAAGCAATAATATTGCTGTGTTTAGTATTAATAAAACCTCTGGAAAACTTACTTTTCTTCACGATATTGAAATAGCATCACCTGTTTGTTTGTTATTTTAAAAATTTTTAGTCTATCAAATAAAAATAATAGGCTGTGAATTAAAAAAAATATTTTACATTTGCACCCTCATTAATAACCGAGGTCGAGAACCTCAAATAATTAATTACGTATGCCAGTAAAAATTAGATTACAAAGACACGGTAAAAAAGGGAAACCTTACTACTGGATTGTAGCAGCAGATGCACGATCAAAAAGAGATGGTAAATACCTAGAAAAATTAGGTGCTTACAACCCAAACACAAACCCAGCAACAGTTGAATTAAACATTGATGGTGCTGTAAAATGGTTACAAAATGGTGCTCAACCAACCGATACAGCTAAAGCCATTTTGTCTTACAAAGGTGCTTTATTAAAAAACCATTTAGCAGGCGGTATTAGAAAAGGTGCTTTAACAGAAGAACAAGCCGAAGCAAAATTTAATGCTTGGTTAGAAGAAAAAGCAGCTAAAATACAAGCCAAAACAGATGGGTTATCTAAAGCTCAGGCTCAAGCAAAAGCAAAAGCACTTGAAGCAGAAAAAGCAGCAAACGAAGCTCGTACTGCAGCAGTAGCTCCAGCAGTAGAAGAAGAAGTTGTTGAAGAGGTTGCTGAAAATACAGCAGCAGAAACAGCGGAAACAGCAGAAGCTCCAGCTGAAGAAACTCAAGAAACTGCAGTTGAGGAAACTCCTGAAGTTAAAGAAGAAGAGTAAAAAAACAGTGATTTTTTATACTTTTAAACTCCGATAATATTATCGGAGTTTTTTATTTTATTAAAATGAAAAAAGAAGATTGTTTTTACTTAGGTAAAATTGTTAAAAAATATAGTTTTAAAGGTGAGTTGCTCATAAAACTAGATACAGATCAGCCAGAAATTTACGAAGGTTTAGATGCCGTATTTATTGAGGTTCGCAACGCTTTAATTCCTTTTTTTATAGAAACTGCACAGTTACATAAATCTAATTTATTACGTGTGCAATTTGAAGATGTTAATACAGAAAACGATGCCGATGCACTACTTAAAAGCGAGGTGTTTTTACCCTTAGAATTGTTGCCAAAATTAGATGGAAATAAATTTTATTTTCATGAAGTTATTGGTTTTTTAATAACCGATAAAAACTATGGTGACGTTGGAAAAATTGTAGCTATTAACGACAGCACAGCACAAGCTCTTTTTGAAATTGAAAAAAATGGTAAAACCATTTTAATTCCTATGAATGACGACTTGATTATAAACGTTGACAGAAAAACAAAAACAATTGTTGTTGAAACTCCCGAAGGATTGATAGATTTATACCTTTAATGAACCCTTTTCAATTAAAACAGTTTTCAGTATATCAACATCAAAGTGCCATGAAAATTGGCACCGATGCTATTTTGCTAGGAGCTTGGACCTATTTAAAGCACAACCCAAACACTATTTTAGATATAGGTGCCGGCACAGGAATTTTATCTCTTATGATGGCACAAAGAAGCCAATCACAACTAATTGATGCCATAGAAATTGAAGACAAAAGCTACGAACAGTGTGTTACTAATTTTGAAGAATCTCCTTGGTGTGACAGGCTGTTTTGCTATCATGCATCATTAGAAGAATTTACAAATGAAGTAACTGATTCTTATGATTTAATAATTTGTAATCCGCCGTTTTATTCTGAAGATTTTAAAACAACCAATACACAACGCGATTTAGCCCGATTTCAAGACGCCATGCCTTTTGCATATTTATTAGACTGTGTGTCTAAATTACTTTCTGAAAATGGTATTTTTTCGGTTATTATTCCTTTTAAAGAAGAAGCGTTATTTATTACAAATGCTTCAAAACACAAACTGTTTCCCAACAAAATACTTCGTGTTAAAGGAAATCCAACATCACAAATTAAACGCAGTTTAATAAAATTTTCATTTCAACCTAGTCAAATAAAAGAAACTACCCTAATTATTGAAACCGGCAGGCATCAATATACACCAGATTACATAGAACTAACAAAAGACTTCTATTTAAAAATGTAATTTAATTGAGGCTATTGTTTTAATATATTCTTAAAAAAAGACATTCATTGGTTCTTTTTTTCAATAAATTTGTAGTTATACTGAATACTTTTTAATTGTATGAAACCAGATTTATTTAATGCCCCAGATTATTACAACTTAGATGAACTCTTAACCAGCGAACATAAATTGGTTAGAAGTGCTGCTCGCGATTGGGTAAAACGCGAGGTATCGCCAATTATTGAACAATATGCTCAAAAAGCCGAATTCCCTAAGCAAATTATTAATGGTTTAGCTGAAATTGGTGCTTTTGGTCCTTATATTCCCATGGAATATGGCGGTGCCGGTTTAGACCAAATTTCTTATGGTTTAATTATGCAGGAAATAGAACGTGGCGATTCGGGTGTAAGAAGTACAGCATCGGTGCAATCATCATTAGTGATGTACCCTATTTGGAAATATGGAACCGAAATGCAACGTCAAAAATACTTGCCCAAATTGGCTAGTGGTCAGTGGATGGGTTGTTTTGGTTTAACAGAACCAGACCATGGTAGTAACCCAGGTGATATGATAACTAATTTTAAAGATAAAGGAGACCACTATTTATTAAATGGCTCAAAAATGTGGATTAGTAACGCTCCATTTGCAGATGTTGCTGTTGTTTGGGCAAAAAACGAAACAGGACGTATTCACGGCTTAATTGTAGAGCGTGGTATGGAAGGATTCTCAACACCAGAGACGCACAATAAATGGTCGCTACGAGCTTCGGCAACAGGTGAGCTTATTTTTAATAATGTAAAAATTCCTAAAGAAAATTTGCTGCCAAACAAATCTGGTTTGGGTGCACCACTTGGCTGTTTAGACTCTGCACGATATGGTATTGCTTGGGGTGCTATTGGTGCCGCTATGGATTGTTATGATACCGCTTTAAGATACAGTAAAGAACGCATGCAATTTGGAAAACCAATTGGGCAGTTTCAATTGCAACAAAAAAAGTTAGCCGAGATGATTACTGAAATTACAAAAGCCCAACTTTTGGCTTGGCGACTAGGTGTTATGCGAGACAATGGCACAGCAAGCTCAGCACAAATTTCTATGGCTAAACGCAATAATGTAGAAATGGCTATACAAATTGCCAGAGAAGCAAGGCAAATACTTGGAGGCATGGGCATTACAGGTGAGTATAGCATTATGCGTCATTCTATGAATTTAGAAAGTGTGATTACTTATGAAGGAACTCATGATATTCATTTACTAATTACAGGGTTTGATGTAACAGGATTAAATGCTTTTAAATAAGGATTGTAAACAAGTTAAAAAGGCATTCCAAACTTTAAAAAACTGGAATAGAACAAAGTATTGAATCAAAAATTGCAAAAAACTGAACGAATACACTCTCTGGACTCTTTACGAGCAATTATGATGCTTTTGGGGCTTGTTTTGCATTCGGCATTGACATATAATGTAACTTATCACGGAGATGCGTGGTCTCTAAAAGACCCAAAAACTACACATATTTTTAGTGATTCCTTGGTTTTTTTGATTCATTCTTTCAGAATGCCAATATTTTTTCTTGTTGCTGGTTTTTTTGGAGCAATGCTGTTTTATGAAAGACAACCCATACAAATGATAAAGAACAGAATTTCAAGAATAGTTTTACCTTTCATTGTTTTTTTATTTCTTCTTTGGCCAATAATAGTATTTACATTTGGTTATACAAATGCGGTTTTTTCACACCAACAGGATCCATTTAAAATTGCTTTAGAACCATTTACAAGTATTTCAGCTTTTTTACCAAAAACAACATCGCACTTGTGGTTTTTGTATTATCTGTCATTGATAACAGGAACAACTGTAATATTAGGACTTGTGCTTAAAAACAAAGGGGAAATTACCCAAGCAATTACAAAAACATTTGAGTGGGTCATACAAAAACCACTAGCTCGAATTATAGTTTTTTCAGGGTTGATTTTTCTAACATTAACCCTTTTGGGAACTTCAATGGTTGAAGCCTCAGTTTCTTTAATTCCTGATTTGAGAACATTTACCTATTATTTCATTTTCTATTTGATTGGTTGGGTCCTATTCAAATCAAAACACCATTTAGATAGCTTTGTTCGCTATGATTGGACTTGTACAATTTTAGCAATTGTTTTGGTCGCAATCCAAGGTTTGACAATTCAAAACTCTAAACTGGAACCAAATGGTAGTTCTGGAATATTGATTTTATATAGTTCTGTTGTTGTCTGTTTATTTATGTTTGGAATTACTGGTCTTTTTATTAGATACGGCAGTAAACACTCGGCAAGAATGCGTTACATTTCAGATTCTTCCTATTGGGTTTATTTAATTCATTTACCTTTGACTGCAATTATTCCTGTTTTTATTTGGAATTTACGATTACCTGCAATTGGAAAATTTCTAATAGTTCTTTCAATAACAACTATAATTTGCTTTTTTAGCTATCATTTTTTTGTAAGAAACACTTTTATTGGAGAATTTCTAAATGGACGAAAATATCTGAGAAAAACAATAAAAAAGCGCGTTGCCAACAAAGAGCTGAGTTAAAAACCCATTAGGTACAATTAATCTCTTTTGTTTTTATTTTATTTGAATGTGAGGTTTTAATCTCCTGTTTTTGGTGTTTGCAGAAGTACTTTATTCTGGAATTCTCTTTTCATCGTTCATTTTAGATAGATTTTGTCTTGTGTCAAAAACATCATTAATTATGATTTCATCGCCTACTATTCTATAAATCAATTTGTGATTACCACTTACTAAATATCTGTGGTTATTGTTTAGAATTTGTCTTCTAATTTTATGAGCCACTTGTTTACTCACTTTAGTAGAATAATAGTCAAAAATATCTTTTAAATTTCTAATTGCAAAATCAGTCCAAACTAGTTTCATCTTTACCAATTGGCAGATATTTTCTCCAAATCTTCTTGACTTTTAAATCTTCCATTTTTAAAATCTAATTCAGACTTTTTAATTCTATTGATTAACTCTTCAATTGTAAATGGTTTTAAGTCAGGATTATGTTCAGTCTCTGTTTTTAAGATATAATTTTCCAATTTATCAAACAATATTTCGTCCTTAATTTGAGCTAAATAGGTTATTAAATTAAGTTTTCTGGTTTGAAAATCCATAACGAGAGTATTTATTCAAAAGTACAATTATTTACCAAATGTTTGATTGAAAAACAATTTTTCTTGTGTTTTTGCTAACATTTGTGTAGTATTGATGTAGGGCTGGAGGCTAAAAAGAACTGATTTAAAAACCCATTAGGTATAATTAATTTCTTTTGTTTTTGTTTTATTTGAGTGTGAGGTTTTAATCTCCTGTTTTTTGGTGTTGCGTTAGGGATTGAAATGAAAATCCTTTTTTAAAAACACCTTTGTTTATTGTGTTTTTGTTGTGTTTTAAAAAAGATTGCAATGGAAAGCCCGACCCGACAGGGTAACGCCATAATAAATACTGTGCTAATTGTATTAAATAGGGTTTATGATTCGGGTGCTAGTTCTACTTCTAGCCCGTTCATTTCTGGTGTGATTTGTATTTGACAGCCCAACCTACTGTTTTGTTTTACGTAAAAGGCTTCTGATAACATGGCTTCTTCGTCATCGCTTTTTTCTGGTAAATTGGTGTCGCTTAGCACATAGCATTGGCAAGAGGCACACATAGCCATACCGCCGCATACTCCTATGGTTCCTTCGGGAGCTAATTCATAGGATCTGACTACTTCCATGAGGTTCATTGCCATGTCTGTTGGTGCGATGACTTGATGGGTTTTTCCTTGTCTGTCTGTGATTTTTATATTGATATCGGTCATTCTTGTGTTTTAGTGACTCCTAATGCGGGGTTTTTTGTTTTGGTTTTTTGTTTGAATTTATGCTTCAATATTTAGCACTTGTTCTATTTGGGGAGCGTATTTTTTTATGGTCATTTCTACACCCGATTTTAAGGTCATTTGGTTAACGCTGCAACCAACACATGCTCCTTTTAGTTGTACTTTTACTAGTTTATTGTCTTCTATAGATATGAGCGATATATCGCCGCCGTCGCTTTGTAAAAAAGGACGAATTTCGTCTAAAGCTTTTTCAACATTAATTCGTAGTTCTTCTGTTGTCATATTTTATTTTTTTACTGCAGAACATCCTGCCATAGTTGTAATTCTAATAGCTTCTGTGGGTGGTAAGGTTTGGTTTCGGTTAACAACTTCTTGAACCACTTTTTTTGTTAATTCTTCAAAAGCTTGCTCTATTTGTGTTGCTGTTTGTAAGGCGGCTGGTCGTCCTACATCGGCAGCTTCTCTAATGCTTTGCACCAACGGAATGTTGCCTAAAAAAGGCACTTTTAAGTCTTCGGCAAGGTTTTTTGCGCCATCTTTTCCAAAAATATAGTATTTATTATTGGGTAGTTCGGCAGGGGTAAAATATGCCATGTTTTCTATAATTCCTAAAACAGGTACGCTAATGCTTTCTTGTTGAAACATGGCAACGCCTTTTTTAGCATCGGCAAGGGCTATGTTTTGAGGTGTGCTAACTACAACGGCTCCTGTTATTGGCAAAGATTGCATAATGCTTAAATGAATATCGCCGGTTCCGGGTGGTAAATCAATTAGCATAAAGTCTAGTTCTCCCCAATGGGCATCAAAAATCATTTGGTTGAGTGCTTTGGCTGCCATTGGTCCTCGCCAAACAACTGCTTGATTGGGTTGGGTAAAAAAACCAATGGATAGTATTTTAATACCATAGTTTTCAATGGGTTTCATTTTAGATTTCCCATCTATATTTACTGCTAAGGGTTTTTCTGCTTCTACATCAAACATTATTGGTATAGAAGGACCATAAATATCGGCATCTAAAACGCCTACCTTAAACCCCATTTGGGCTAGGGTTACCGCTAAATTTGCTGTAACAGTAGATTTGCCAACGCCTCCTTTGCCTGATGCTACAGCAATGATATTTTGTATGCCTGATATGGGTTTTCCTTTAATGAGATTGGCTT
>JALRJA010000369.1 GCA_023255235.1 Flaviramulus sp. | reverse complement strand
TAAAATACCTTTCGATGTTCATTTAATGATAGCGCCCGTTGAACGCTATATTAAAGACTTTTCTGATGCAGGAGCAGATATCATTACCATTCACCCGGAGGCGACGGACAATTTAGTTCAGAGTGTACAGCTAATAAAATCTTTAGGAAAAAAAGCTGGAGTTTCTCTAAATCCAAGAACAGATATTGATCAGCTTATGCCAGCCATTCATTTACTAGATCTTATTTTGATTATGAGTGTTAATCCAGGTTTTGGTGGGCAAAAATTTATGCCTGAAGTTTTATATAAAATCAAAGAATTAAGAAACATTCAATTAGAAAAAAACATTAATTTTGACATTGAAATTGATGGGGGAATAAATTTTGAGAATTACAAATTAGCAATTGAGGCAGGAGCAAATATTCTAGTTTCTGGGACTACAATTTTTAAAAGTAATAACGGGGACATTAAAAAGAATATTGATTTATTAAAGACTGAATAAATTAATGATAAATATGGATATGGTTGGAAGATTAAATACCGAAAACCATATTTATGTAAATGGCGCAGGAAGCTTTCCTGATGGTGTGCGTTTTATGAAAAATTTAGGAGAGTCTTTAAATCTTACCCCTATTGTTCATGCTGGTTCTGTAGGTGGTTCTGATCATGTATCGTTTTATCAAAAAAAAATAGCTGTTTTAGGAATTCACACAGGGGCACATCCTCAATATCACAAACCTGAAGACACCATTGATTTAATAAATATTTCTGGAGAAAAAATAATTTGTTACTACATTTATAAAGCTATAATGGCATTGGCAACTACCAATTACACAATGACATTTATTGAACAAGATTAAGGCTATCTTTAAAAACAACAATAACTAAATATATTATTATAGCTTATTTTGCATTGTTCTTAAACCATCAAAACTCATACCATTTGAAAGATCTTTTTTTATTTCAAATAACACTAAAATTACTGTTTAAAATGAAGTTGTTTTTATAAAACTACAACTACATAACATGACTATTCATTTGATTATATAGACTCATTAATTTGTTTTAAATATGCTATTCACCAATAGGCATCATCCAATAAGAATATGAATAATCTTGAAAAGGCAATTGGTAATGTTCTAAAGGCAATCTACCCCAACTATTTATACTTCCTAAACCTTGTTGAAATCCGTCAATATTAATAAAAACATCTTCTCTAGGATCTAATTCGCCAGCGTGTTTTTGGGTTTTATTTTCGCCAGAACTTAAATCATCTTCACTGTAATTAAGTGCTGAAAAATGAAACGGCGTATCGCTAAAAAATTTAATTCCAGAGCCATCTGCTTTGGTTAAGCTTGCCCAACGCACATCTAGTTTATTTCCATTCTCTTGCGGGCGAATATATGGGAAATATTGTTCTGAAACGGTTTGCTCAAACACTTTAAATTTAGCGGCATGTTGTCTATCGGCATAAGCTTCAAAAGGACCTTTACCATAATAGCTTATGTTTTTATAATCTTCTGGTAAAACCAATTTATTTCCAAACTTATAAAAGTTAGTGTGCTTGCCTTTAATTGCTTTTAATTTATTGGTTACTTTTACAACACCGTTACCATCAACCAAATAGGTAACTATAATTTGGGCATCGCCATCAAATAAATCTTTTGTAAAAACAATTTCTAAATGGTTTTTTGAACTTTGCTTAACAGTTGTTAAAACGCTACCAGAAGTTCCAGCATCTTTCCATGCTTTGTAGCTATTTTGTGTTCTAGCACCATAGTCATTATCTATGGGTGCTCGCCAAAAGTTAACTTCAGGACCTTTGGTTAATAAATTTTTATTATTAAATACATACTCTGTTAGTGTTCCTGTTTGTTGATTAAATGTAAGTTTAAATTTTTCACCTGTAACATTTATAATCTGGTCTTGTGTTGTGTAACTCACAGCTTTGGTAGATTTTGCAGGAACAGCAAAAGTTCCTTCTTGTAGTAGGAATTGATTATAAGCAATAACATGTCCTTTTTTTAATAAAGGTTCGTCTTGTTTTAATACAGCTGAGATATTTAAAAAATATTCAGCACCTGTTTTTAATTTAGTTTCAAACGGAATTTTAATTGTTTTTATAGTTTGTGGTGCAATCTTCATTTCACTAATGCTACCCGTTTCAACAATATAGCCGTTTTCTAAGATTTCCCAGTTAAATTTATAATTTGATAAATCTCTGAAGAAATACCAGTTTTTAATATCAATAAGACCATTTACAAGGTTATTTTCATAAAACTTAATATCTTGATGAATATGGGCTACTTCGTGAATATGCGGGTTTGGTTTTCTGTCTGGTTGAACCAATCCGTTATTTAAAAAGTTGTTATCACTTGGTGTGCCTTCTGGTCCGAAATCGCCCCCATAAGCAAAAATTTTTCTGCCGTTTTTAACAGTTCTAATACCTTGGTCAACGAAATCCCAAATAAAACCACCTTGTAATTTTTGGTATTTTTCATATAAATCCCAATATTCTTTAAAACCTCCCATGCTATTTCCCATAGCGTGGGCATATTCACATTGCACCAATGGTTTTGTAAAATCATCATTAGTGGCATAGTTTTCAATTTCTTTTGGAGTGGCATACATAGGCACAAACAAATCGGTATTCCATTCAAAAACAGCACGTTCATATTGTACTGGTCGGGTTTCGTCTAGCTTTTTTGCTAGTAAATAAGTTTCATAAAAATTATACCCATTTCCAGCTTCGTTACCTAAAGACCAAATTATAATAGACGGATGATTTTTATCTCTTTGTACCATGCGTTCTG
Organism: Flaviramulus sp.; assembly: GCA_023255235.1. Classification (GTDB taxonomy): domain Bacteria; phylum Bacteroidota; class Bacteroidia; order Flavobacteriales; family Flavobacteriaceae; genus JALRJA01. The sequence continues at coordinate 9,432 of JALRJA010000369.1, read as the reverse complement.
TTCTTTCAAGATGAGATTTTAACCATTTGGGGTTGTTTGCCAAAGTTTGGTGTAATGCATAGCCCATGCCATGCGATTCTATGTTGGCTTCGTCAATCACATAAATGCCATATTGGTCACATAATTCATAAAAATAAGAGTCGTTTGGATAATGGCAGGTTCTTACGGCATTTATATTATATTCTTTAAACAGTTTAACATCGCGAAGCATATCATCTCTAGAAATAACATGCCCTGTGTCTGGATTATGTTCATGTCTGTTAACGCCTTTAAATAAAATAGGTTTGCCATTTACTAAATACTGACCGTTTTTAACTTCGGAAGTTCTAAATCCTAAGGTTCTTGAAATGGCTTCAAAAACAGTGCCTTTTTTATCTTTAATAATGATATTTAATTGATATAATTCTGGCACTTCAGCCGACCATGTTTTTACCTTTTCAATGGTTTTTTTAAACTCTAAGCTCGTATTTGATGTTGGTGCTATTTGGTAATCTTTTGAAGCTGCATAAACGGTTTGATTGTTTTTTGTGATTTCAATAACTACTGAACCTTTTTGTTTTTTAGCATCAACGTTTCTAAGATCAACTACTAAATCTAAAACGCCATCGGTATAATTATTTTCTAATCCTGCTTTAGCAAAATAATCTGCTAATTGCACATTTGGTCTGGCATATAAATATACATCGCGTTCAATACCTGAAATTCTCCAAAAATCTTGACACTCTAAATAACTACCATCACTCCATCGATATACCTCTAAAGCGATGGTGTTTTTTCCTGGTTTTATAAATTTGGTTATATTAAATTCGGCTGGAAGTTTAGAGCCTTGGCTATATCCTACTTTTTTGCCGTTAATCCAGATATAAAAAGCAGATTTTACAGCTCCTAAATGAATAAAAATTTCTTTTCCATTCCAATTATTGGGAACCGTAAATGTTCTTTTATATGACCCTACAGGGTTATGCCCATCTGGAATATCGGGAGGATTTAATTTTCCTTTTTGAAACGGATATGTTGTGTTAACATAAATGGGTATGCCAAAACCTTCTATCTCCCAATTTGCTGGCACTTTAATGGTGTTCCATGTAGAGGTATCATAATCTTCTTTATAAAAATTGGCGGGTCTTAACTCTGGTGTTTCGCTATAATTAAATTGCCAAATGCCATTTAACAAGAGGTAGTTTTGAGTTTTAGCAAGGTTATTTTCTTTTGCTAACTCTAATGAATTATATGGGAAAAAAGTGGCTCGTGCATGCAATTTATTAATTCCAACTACGTTTGGGTTTTCAATTACAGAATCAAGTGTTTGAGCTTGAACAGCCTGTATTGTGAATACAAACAGAAAAATAACTTTTAATAAATGATGTGCTTGTTTCATGTTGTTTTATTTTAATCTTACTATTTCATTTTGATTTGAGTATATTTTACTCCATGTTATAAAATCTTCTTTATGTGCATTATTAAAAGGAATTAAATAGAAACTGTATTTATGTTGTGTTTGTCCTTTTATTTGATATTTTTCTTGTGGTTTAGAATACCAGCTGTCATCTCCGCCAAGTCCGCGTTGCCCTAAATCAATATTTAATTGAATTAAATCTTGCTCTTTAATATCTACAGTGTGTTTTGATGGGTTTACTTTTTGTATGTTATCAATTCTATATTGCGTATCTATTGTGCTATTGTCGCTATAATATATGCCAGAGGTTGTATCAAAATCTTCGTTTGGCATGTGTAGAGCACTTATGCCAAGACCTTTAAATGCGCTATTGTTGACTATTAATAATCCGGAGTTGTTAGCATCTGAAAACGCTACCCAACGCACATCTGTTTTATAACCATTTTCTTGAGGGCGAATATAAGGTACATATTGGTTTTTAACTTTAGATTGGTATAAATCTACAAAAGCAGCGGCTTGTCTATCTTGATAATTTTCCCAAGGTCCGCGACCAAAATAAGTCATATTATCATATTTTTTTTGAATTTGCATACGCATACCAACACGAGGAATATCAGCTTTATAATGGGTTTCATTTAAGGTATTGTCTATTCTAATTTCGCCATTATTAAAAATCTCATAATGTGACTCAAATGTAGTTTCAACTCCGGGTAAATCATAGGTTATATCAACACTTATATTTCCATTTTTGTTTTTAAAAACTGTGCATTTTGAAACCTTCATAAATAGTGAAGCTTTTTTCCATTCTATATTTTTAACGTGCATTTGGTTACCTAAATCGTTATCTGTTGGTGCACGCCAAAAATTAGGTCTTGGTCCATTTGCGTCTTTTAGCAAGTTGTTATTTTTATATATATAAGAAACAATTTGCCCTTTTTGTTTATCAAAAATTAATTCCAAATTAGTATTAAATATGGTTATAATTTTATTAGTTTCTTTAATTTCTAAATTCTTTGTATTATTTGTTTTTACGACTGTTATTTTTTGTTTATAAGGTAATGCTATTTGTTCATGAGCAACCTCATAATTTTTAGGTAACAGACCCCAATTTGCTTTTGTTTTTGCTGAAATTTCTATAAAATATTCAGTGTTTGCTTTATAGTCAATATTGTTTAACGGAATTCTAATTAGTTTTCCTGTATGGGTTTCAACTGAAATAGTTTCTATTGGAATTGTTTTTATAACGTTGCCATCGGCTTTAATTTCATAAGAAAATTTAAAGTGATTCAAATTTGTAAAATCATATAAATTTTCAACTAAAATTCGCAATTCATTATGTTGGTTAATGCCTTTATTTTTAAAATTAATAAACTCATGTGCTTTTTTAACCTCATGCAATGCTGGTTGTGGTGTGCGGTCTGGAAATACAATGCCATTGTTTAAAAATGAATTATCAGTTGGCATATTATCACCATAATCTCCACCATAGGCGTAGTAGCGTTGACCTTTTTCATTAGTTTTCCAAATAGATTGATCTACCCAATCCCAAATAAAACCACCTTGAAGATTATCATATAATTCGATAATATCCCAATAATCTTGAAAATTTCCTGTGCTGTTTCCCATCGCGTGAGCGTATTCACTGGGTATAAAAGGCTTGTTGGTTTTAGATTTTCCTATGGCTTCAAAAACTGCAGGCGAAGGGTATTGTGGCACAATAATATCGGTATTAGAATCCATATCAAACAAACTACCATCATAATCTTTGTAAGTACGCTCATATTGCACAGGGCGTTTAGTTTTATCGTTTTGCTTTATTACATCATAGCCTTTGTAGAAATTAACGCCGTTTCCGGCTTCATTTCCCATAGACCAAATAATTACTGATGGATGATTTTTATCGCGTTCTACCATGCGCTCCATGCGATCTATATGTGCTTTTTCCCAACTTGGTTTTTTTGCCAACGAATATTTGCCGTAATACATACCGTGTGATTCTATATTGGCTTCGTTAACTACATATAAGCCATAGGCATCGCATAATTCATAAAACTTTGGCTGTTGAGGATAGTGGCTTAAACGCACTGCATTGATGTTGTTTTCTTTCCAGAGGAGAATATCTCTCATAATATTTTCTTGAGACACAACATGACCGGTTTCAGGATTTGTTTCTTGGGTGTTTACACCTTTTAAAGTAATGCGCTGCCCATTTACTAAAAGTAAGCCTTGCTTAATTTCAACAGATCTAAACCCTATTTTTGATTTGATAACTTCAAGGGTTTTTCCTTTTTTATCTTTTATTTGAATTAATAGGGTATATAAATGAGGATGTTCAGCACTCCAAGGTTTAACATTTGGTATTTTTGCTGAAAATTCAATTTCATAACTTTTTGAATTTTTAATTGTAACGGCTTTTGATTGAAAAGCCACCGTTTTCAAATTTTCATCTAATATTTTATAAGAAATACTTCTATTTGACGTTTTTGAAAGTTGATTTTCTAAATTTACTGTCAATTGAAAAACACCATTTTTATAAGCATCATCTAATATTGATACAACTTCAAAATCTTCAATACGTAGTTTTGGCTGTGCATAAACATATACACTACGTTCTATACCACTTATTCTCCAAAAATCTTGGCATTCTAAATACGAGCCATCTGTCCATCTAAAAATCTGAATCGCTATTTTATTTTTACCTGGTTTAGCTATATTAGTAATTTTAAATTCTGCTGGTAATTTACTGCCTTGCGAATACCCAACGTAGTTACCATTAAGCCAAACAAAACCACCAGATTTCATGGCACCAATGTGTAAAAATAGTTCGTTACCTTCCCAAGTACTATCAATTTCAAAATCTCTAACATAGGTTCCAACAGGATTGTATGTATCAGGAACTTTGTTAGGGAATTTTGGGTAAATTTTATCTATAAACTCAATATCATTAGCTATTGGTTTTCTATAATCGGCAAATTCATATTGATGATTTACATAAATTGGAATTCCGAAGCCTTCTACTTCCCAGTTTGAGGGCACTTTAATATCATTCCAAGTTGAATCATCAAGGTTTAAATTAGTAAAGTTAGTTGGCCTATTTTTTGGGTTTTTTACCCAATTAAATTTCCAAATACCATCTAATAATTTATAAAATTTTGGGTTGTTATTTAGAGCTTCTTTTTCGGTGGTAAAAGATGTAAATGTAGAATGTGCTTTTAACTTGTTTTCGCTAATTATTTGCTCATTTTCTATGTAGTGTTTGTAATCATTTATAGGATTGTAGTCTTGGCTGTATGCTTTTAAACCCACAAATAGTATAGCTATTAGTTTAAAATAGTTAAAAGAATTGTTTTTATAAAGCATAATTCTTTGAGAGTTTAAATAGTTTTTGATATTAATTCTATGTTCCAAATTGTAGAACATTGTGTGTTTGGTTCAATAATTTTAAGACTTTTTTTATTAATAAAACAATTTGGAGGAGCTGTTAAAGGTTCTAAAGCAATTACACCTATTTCATTAATTGTATAAACTAACAAATAATTATCGGCACTAGAAGAATTAATACTTATGGTATAATTTGGTGTTTTAAACTGTACTTTAGCATCATTAAGCACAAAACAATCATCAAATTTTCTATCGCCAATTATAATCGTTCCGTTATTTTTACAACTAACTTCACGAGTTTGAATAAAAGGATGTGCAAAGGTTATTTTTTTTGAGCTATTAAAACTCAATTCACTTAGATATAAATTACTTGACCAAAAATATGGATGCCATCCTATACTAAATGGAAATGATTCATTACCTGTATTTAAAACCGTTGCTTCTAATTTTAGGTCATTATTAGTTAGTGTATAACTTAGTTGTAATGAAAATTTAAAAGGGAAACCAGCAATAAATTCTTCATGATTATATTCTAAAGCTACTTGAGCACTGTTTTTATTTGTATCATATTTAATCATTTTAAAAGGTTTATTATATACTAAACCGTGTAAGGCATTTTGCTTATGCTCATCATTTAATGGCAATCGATATAGTTTATTTAAAAAAGTATATTCGCCATCTTTTATTCTGCTAGCAAATGGAAATAAAATTGAAGATGCAAATGTGGTTTTATAGTCTAGTTGCTTTATGTTTTTAATTACTGAAATATTATTAAATTTTAATTTTTGAAGACTACCACCATTTATAAGATTAATTTGTGCATAAGTACTTTTGTCATTACCATATATTTCAATGATTGCTGTATTTTTAGTTTTATTATGTTTCTTATATATTTTAAACACAGCTCTCTTTAAATTAATTTATTTCTTTTTCTTTTAAAGAATCTAATCCTAATTTTTAAATATACAAATAGTAATCTGAAGTACTATGATATGGTAAAAATTACACACACAAATATAAACAAAATGTATTATGTGATACATATTATGTGGTAAAAAATTGCCAAAGGAAAACACAAAAACTATTACATGTTATTGCCTACTATTTTTATGAATATTAAAAAAATTAGTAAACAATAAAAACTATTTTACTCATAAGTTATATAAGCAGAAACTAACCAGTGGTTTAGTTTATCGCCATCAACTGGTGTTGCCGGTATATTAATTTTAAAGAGATGGTATCCGGCATTTACATGTCCTAAATTTATAACCATAGGTTTTACAGAAGAGCCCGGACACCAATTAGAACGTGACAAATCAGACGAAGCGAGGCGTTCTTCAATTTCTTTAATTTTATAGCTGCGGGTTTTAAAATCTATATAAGATGCCGAATCTTTTTTAATCCACACACCCGAAGTAGGGTTAAATCTTCTAAAAGAGGCACAATCATCACGCCACGGAATGGTATCTAACACAAGTTTATTATTAAAAAACACAGTGTTTTTAATTTTTATAAATTCATCACCGCCACTATGACCGCCGTGTCCTGTGGTAATATAATGTAATTTTACATTTTTAGCATCTTTTTTTAAATGTATGGTTTGCATTACAGTATTATGTGCAAAGTTGTCTGGCAACAGCTGCCCATTAACATAAGGTATGGTATTTAGAATAGGTAATACGGTTACTTTTTTTTGTTTTCTGTTAGAGTAGTTAAGTTCTAAATCAAAATTATACCCTTCAGTTGTCCAAGAATCAATCCAAACACCAATGTAAAACGTGCCAACTACTAAACTTTCTAAATGGGTTATATCATGTTCCCAACTAACTTGTTTTTCCCATGTTGGAATATATACAGGTTTTCTGTATTGTATTTTATTATCGCTGTAATGCCCAACTCCAAAAGGTGTCATAAATCGCATGAGTTCAACAACTGGATTATAGTTTTCACCTGAAACAAACCCAGCATATTTATCATCAATATATGAATCTTTAGGAAATTTAATATTGTTCTCTGTAATAGATAGTATAGATAGTTTTTCAGGATTTGTTACTACAAAACAAGAGCCTGACTTATCCCAACGGTCGCCGTTTGAGCGAACAGTTAGTTTTAGTTTAACATCTGTGCCTTTTTTAAATTTAGGAATACTTACTTTTTTATAAACCAAGCGCCCATTCATTAAGCTAACAACTTTACTGTCTATGCCTTTATCGCCTCCAAAATTAATGGGTTGTTTTTTAAAAATAAGATGGTTTGATGGGTTTTGTGTATGTACTGTAGAAAATACAAAAACAAAAATGAGAATGAATAACGTGTTTAATTTCATTTTAACGGTATTTTTTTTAATACTATTTATTAGACAAATAACTACATAGCAGCACTACAAGCTTAACTAAAAAACTATTACAAAAACCTGTTTAGTTTATGTTATTCCATGATAATTTTTAAGGTGTTTCCATTAGTCAAAAGAGTATGATTAACAAAATAACTCTTGAGTGGTTTACCATTTAATAAAATATGGTTAATAGATTTGTTTCCAGTACCATTTTTTTCAATTATGAGAGTATCATTGGTATAATATCTTGAATCTAAATGAATTGTTATTTTATCAAATCTTGGTTTTGTAATTGTATATATAGGATTGGCTGGCGATATAGGATAGATGCCCATCATGCTATAAATTAACCAAGCAGACATGGTTCCTGTATCATCATTACCGGGTAATCCAGCGGGTTTGTTGGTAAAGTGTTTATTAATCAAATTATCTACTCTTTTTTGAGTTTTCCACTCGTAGCCTTTTGCATAATTGTATAAATACGGATAGGCAATATCGGGCTCGTTAGCCATATCGAATTGTTGTTTATAAAAAACTTCATCTAGCTTATCAACATATTTTTCTTTTCCACCCATTAACTTCATTAAACCCATTATATCGTGTGTTACCATAAAGGTGTATTGCCACGAATTACCTTCAATAAAACCTAAATTTTTTTCAAAACTTGCTCCTGTGTTTGGGTTAAAAGGTGAATACCAAGAGCCGTCATCGTTTTTAGGTCTTAATAAATTGAATTGTTTATCAAATAACTTTCTGTAAGTTATAGATTGTTTAGAAAACAATTTATAGTCTTCTTTTTTGCCTAATGCTTTTGCTAATTGAGATATAGCATAATCGGCAATATTATATTCTTGGGTGGTTGAAACCGAGCCACTATTTGTAGTTTTAGTAGTTAGATAACCTTTTTTTATATAATCATTAATACCAGGTCGTAAAGTATTTTGTTCTAACTGAGTGGCACTTTTGCACATGGCTATATAGGCTTTTTCAATATCAAAATCTTGAATTCCTCTTAAATAAGTATCTGCTAAAACTATACCTGCTGGATCGCCTACCATTGTAGTAGTTTCGGTGGCATTAAGTTCCCATTTTGGTAGCCATCCGCTTTCATCATAAATACTTAACATACTTTTTACCATATTTGATTGCTGCTTAGGATATACCAGCGACATTAACGAATGAAGGTTTCTATAAGTATCCCATAATGAAAAGGTTGTGAAACGTGTATTTTTAGTATTTTGGGTTTTACGGTTTCCCATAGTTGGATAATCACCGTTAACATCATTTAGGGTATTAGGGTGAATTAAGGTGTGATATAAGGCTGTATAAAATATAGTTTTATCGTTGTTTGTTCCGCCTTCTACTTCTATTTTAGATAGGAGTTCATTCCATTTTGAGGTAGTAATTTTATAAATATCGTCAAATGATAAACTTTGAGTTTCGTTTTCAAGATTGTCTCTAGCATTTTGAATACTGACATAAGACACCCCAATTTTTACTTCAACTTGTGTTGGTTTATCAAAATTATAAGTAAAGTAAGTTCCAATACTATCACCAATAACTTCCTGTTTGTAGTTTTTATACAGGCGTGTTTTTCCGTTATATGGCATCCATTGTGCTTCTACACCTTGATATTTTCTTGTTTTTTTCCAAACTCCAAAATCATCAGCAGATTTACTAAATTTTGCTACAAAATAAACTGGATATGACTCCTGTGGTTTGTAGTAGCAAAACGATCCAACATTTCGTATGCCTTCAATTTCGGTTGGTGATACTATTTTAACAGTTGCACCTTCTTCATTGGTTAATCCTAAGCCTAAATTGATAAGAATATTAGATTTTCCTTTTGGAAATGAATACCTACTAACACCTGTTCTTGTGGTTGCAGTAACTTCAGCTTTAATATTATATTTGTCTAATTCAACGGCATAATATGCGGGTTTGGCTACTTCATTTTTATAAGTTGTTCCATAGTTTAAAAAACTGGTATTGAGCTCACCTGTTGTTGGCATAGTTACTATAACGCCTAAATCTGGGCAACCTACTCCGCTTAAATTAACATGAGAAAATCCTGTTAAAAAAGTATTTTCATTGACATAGGGGTTTGATAGCCATCTGCTATCTTTTTCATAAGGTAGGTTTTGCGATCCAGCTACATTAAATGGCGATACATTTACCATACCCCTAGGTGCAATAGCACCCGGGTTTGTAGCACCAAAATTTGAAGTTCCTATAAAAGGATTTACGTAATTTATGGGTTGTTGTGCACTAGCTGTAGCACTATTGCATAAAATTAACACAAAAAAAAGGAATAACTTAT
>JALRJA010000356.1 GCA_023255235.1 Flaviramulus sp. | reverse complement strand
AATTTTGAAGGAAATAATTCAAATGTATTCTGGCTTTCTAAAGATTTAAAAGCCATTTCTAAACCAAATTGAATACTGGGAAACGCAACTAATTGTGGTAACAATTCACTTAAACCTAAGGAAATATTTTTACAAACCCACTTTAATTGTTCTTCATAATCTGGTCTGTCGTCTATTGAAAGTCCTTTAAACATAGCACATTCACCAATACCAATAGAATGGTTGTTTTTTAAAATAAGAAACCACGTTTGTTTGGTTTTTAAAATGCCACGCGATGTGCCGCTAGCCTGTTTAAAATGTAAAGTATATGGCTTGAAGGTAGCATGCATTAGTTATAATTCAATAAAATCACCAATTTCTAAAAGCATTAAATCTTTATTTTTTTCAAAAAACTTTCGTTTTGCTACTTCGTGGTCTATTTCAATATACCCAAATGTATCATAATGATAACCTAAAACTTTGTCACACGAAACAAAATCACTTGCTAAGATAGCATCATCAATTCCCATGGTAAAATTATCACCAATAGGTAAAATGGCTAAATCTAGTTTAGTTTGCATTGGAATTAATTTCATATCAAAAGTTAACGCCGTATCACCAGCAATGTAAATATTTTTATGCTCACCTTCAATTACAAAACCGCCTGGTTGCCCTCCGTAAGAGCCATCTGGAAATGATGATGTATGAATAGCGTTTACATATTTCACAGTACCAAACTCAAAATCCCATTGACCACCATGATTCATTGGGTGAACTTCAATACCCATTTTTTCATAATGAGTGGTAATTTCAAAGTTTGAAACAAGTACAGCACCAGTTCGTTTAGCAATAGCCTCTACATCTAAAATATGGTCTTGGTGTGCGTGAGTAATTAAAATATAATCTGCTTTTAGGGTATTTATGTCAATTGCTGATGCTTTAGGATTTGCAGAAATAAAAGGATCAACAAGTATGTTAACATCATTAACTTGAATACCTAAACTTGCATGCCCAAAATATGTAATTTTCATAATATATTTAATTTTAAAACAAGTAGCCTAATCCCATTAAGACAGCCATAAAAACGGTTGTTAAAGCTAGTTTTTTTAATTCTGGGTCTAATAATTTAGGGTTCTTATTTTTATTTATTTTATTAAGATGTATCAACAAGGGAATATAGGTAATTATGTAAATAAAAGTATAAGGCGATTTATAATACAAGATACCAAATAGCCCTGATAAAATGATTGCAGATAGAATTAATATGTTGTGATATGTTTTTACTTTTTGTTCTCCAAATAAAACAGCTAGAGTTATTTTGTTAGATTTTATATCAGATACTCTATCGCGCATATTATTGAGGTTTAAAACCCCTACACTCAAAAAACCAATTGTGCAAGCTGGTAAAAAAGTAACAGCGTCTATTTTTTTTGCAAATAAGACATAACAACCAATAACGCTAAGCAATCCAAAAAAAATAAACACAAAAATATCTCCTAAGCCTTTATAGCCATAAGCTTTTTTTCCCATGGTGTATGATAAAGCTGCAATAACCGAAGCTATTCCTAACAAAAAGAAGATTAAAGTTAAGAAAAAATACTTTTTTCCAAATGCTGTAAAAATGAGTAAACTTGATAAAATTATAGAAATTAACACATTCCATTTAATACCATTAAATAAGGCTTCTACTGAAATTTCACCCGATTGAATAGCACGTTTAGGACCAATTCTATCCATATTGTCTGTGCCCTTAACACCATCGCCATAATCGTTTGCTAGATTAGATAGTATTTGAAAACTCAAGGTGGTAAAAATAGCTAATAAACAAATGTTCCAACTAAAAAACCCATTATAATAAGCAAGGCATGAGGCTAAAATAATTCCTGAAATTGACAGCGGCAATGTTCTTAGTCGCATTGCTGAAACCCATATTGAGAATGTATTTTTTATGGAATCCATTTTTTTTCAAAGTTGGGTTTGCGTTTTTCCAAAAAAGCATTTCTGCCTTCTTTGGCTTCGTCTGTCATGTAAGCTAATCTAGTGGCTTCACCTGCAAAAACTTGTTGACCTACCATACCATCATCGGTTAAATTCATAGCAAATTTTAGCATTTTAATAGAAGTTGGCGATTTTGCTAATATTTCTTGTGCCCATTCAAAAGCCGTACTTTCAAGTTTATTATGAGGAATAACGGCATTTACCATTCCCATTTCAAAAGCTTCTTGAGCAGAATAATTTCTTCCTAAAAAAAAGATTTCACGAGCCTTTTTTTGCCCAACCATTTTGGCTAAATAAGCAGACCCATAACCACCGTCAAAACTGGTAACATCGGCATCTGTTTGTTTAAAAATAGCATGTTCTTTACTTGCTAGGGTTAAATCGCAAACCACATGCAAACTATGTCCGCCACCAACTGCCCAACCCGGCACCACGGCTATAACTGCCTTTGGCATGAAACGAATAAGGCGTTGTACTTCAAGAATATTTAAACGATGATACCCGTCTTCACCTACATAACCTTGATGACCTCTAGCTTTTTGATCGCCACCACTACAAAATGAATAAACACCATCTTTACTTGATGGTCCTTCGGCAGATAAGAGTATTACACCAATGTTTACATCTTCATTAGCATCATAAAAAGCATCATATAATTCACTTGTAGTTTTTGGTCTAAAAGCATTTCTAACATCGGGTCTATTAAAAGCTATTCTTGCTACACCTGCACATTTTTTGTAGGTAATATCTTGATATTTTTTTGCTGTTACCCATTTAGGTTCTTTCATTTCTATGAATTTTATTCAAAAATAAATTATATTTATTAAAACAGCACTCTGGTTTTAAAAATGTTTGTTTTATAAGACGTGTTTTTAAAAAACACGAATACTATTATTTTTTGTTAAATTCTTTTTTTGAAATTTAAAAAAACTAAAAAAAATATTTTTTTTAAGAAAATTTTAAGTAATTTTAAAATCTAAACCCCAAGTTGCTTATGATTTTAACAATTACATTATCCATTTTTGCTTTAGTGATATTAAACTTTCTATTACTAAAGTTTAGTTGTAACAAAATTCCAAGAACAACTAAACCAATTAAAAAACCTATTGTTATTAAACCAGGAACTACCATTTCACTGGCTCCTGAGAAACTTGCTCCAACAGGTAGTTAGTTTTACTAAAATGCTTATTGCCAAACCAATAACCCCTATTGGCGCTTAGCGGTGAAGGGTGACCAGATGTTAATATCTTGTGTTTTTGGCTATTTATTAGTTTTTGTTTTTGTTTGGCATAACCACCCCAAAGCAAAAAGACTAAGTTGTTTTTTTGATGGCTTATTGTTTTAATAACAGCATCGGTAAAAGTTTCCCAGCCTTTATTTTGATGACTTCCTGCTTCATGTGCTCTTACTGTTAAAGTAGCATTTAAAAGTAGCACACCTTGCTTTGCCCATCGCATTAAATTTCCGCTATTAGGATATGCAATTCCTAAATCGTTTTCAATTTCTTTAAAAATATTGATTAGTGACGGCGGATGTTTAACACCATCATTTACAGAAAAACACAATCCATTAGCTTGACCAAAATCATGATACGGATCTTGACCAATGATAACTACTTTAACATCATCAAAAGGGCAACAATTAAACGCGTTGAAAATATCATTCCCTTTAGGAAAACAAGTATGGTTTTTATATTCAGATTTTACAAAAGTTGTTAAATTTTTGAAATAAGTTTTTTCAAATTCATCTTTAAGATAGGGTTTCCAACTTGAATGAATATCAACAGTCATTTAAAAACTAATTTACTATCTTAACTAATAATTCTTTTAACAAATCTCTTTGTGTTATAGCATTGGCTCCAACACCTTTGCTTTTCACATCTAGTTCGCGTAATGTAGAAATAACGGTGCTTACTTGTTTCATTGGATAATGCTTAGCAGCTGTTATATATTCATTAACAAAATAAGGGTTAATTTTTAAAGCCGAAGCAATATTACGAGGCGATTTGTCTTGTAATCCGTGATAGTAAAGTAGCTGAGAGAAAAAATTAAATAACAATGAAATGGTTAATACCATTGGGTTATCTTTTGGGTTTTCAGCAAAATAACTAATAATTTTATAAGCTTTAGCACTATCCTTCTCTCCTATTGCTTTACGTAATTCAAAATTATTATAATCTTTACTTATACCAATATTTTCTTCAATGTGTTCGGGTGTTATTTGTGTACCAGATGGTAAAATAATTTGAAGTTTATTGAGTTCATTACTCACTTTACTTAAGTCTGTACCCAAAAATTCAACCAACATTTGTGCGGCTTTTGGTGTTATACTGTAGTTTTTTGAAGCTAATACGCTACGAATCCAATCTGGCACTTGATTATCGTATAGTTTTTTACTTTCAAACACAACGCCTATTTTATTTAAAACTTTATAAAGCGCTTTGCGTTTATCTAATTTTTTGTATTTGTAGTTTATAACTAAAATAGTTGTACTCTGCGGATTTTCTGCATAAGTGATTAATTTTTCAATGCTACGTGATAAATCTTGTGCTTCTTTAACAATAATTACTTGGTGTTCTGCCATCATAGGATAGCGTTTAGCATTGTCAACTATGTCTTCAATAGTAATATCTCTTCCATACAAAACCATTTGATTAAACCCACGCTCTTCTTCAGTTAAAACGCTAGTTTCTATAAAATCAGATAGTTTATCTATATAATAAGGTTCTTCGCCCATTAAAAAGTATATGGGTTTAAACGTTTTGTTTTTTATAGCTGCAACCAATTGTTTTACTTCATCCAAAATTGAAAAATTGTTTTTTAGTTAATTAGTGTGGTGTTTTTCTTCAAGCTTTTATTAAATCTTTAAAAATTTCATCAAAAAATAATTCAAAGTAAGGTTATAATTATACATTTGTGTAGTGCAAAAATTAAATTTCCCTACATATTCGTTTCGTTTCAAAAGTAGCAAAAATAAAACTTCTATTTTTGATGATATTCGTAAAAAATTTGTGATTTTACAACCCGAAGAATGGGTACGCCAGCATTGTATTCAGTTTTTAATACAAGAAAAAGGCTATCCCAAATCATTAATTAATGTAGAAAAAGAAATCATTATCAATTCTTTAAAAAAAAGATATGATATTGTTGTATTTAATCCAAACGGAAGCATTCATTTAATAGTAGAATGTAAAGCACCAAATATGACTATAAAACAAGATAGTTTTGATCAAATAGCCCGATATAATGCAAAGTTAAATGCCTCATATCTGTTAGTTACAAACGGATTAAATCACTATTATTGTCAAATGAATTTTGAAACCAAACGCTATAATTTCTTAAGAGATTTACCAAATTATAACAAATGAAAATTGCTGTTGTTATACTAAACTGGAATGGCAAAGAGCTACTTAAAAAGTTCTTACCTTCTGTTATAGAACACTCAAAAGAAGCCAGTATTTATGTTATTGATAATGCATCTACAGATGATTCCATAGCATTTTTAAAAGCCCATTATTCTCATATTGAAATTATTGAAAATAAAGCAAATTTAGGTTATGCTAAAGGCTATAACGATGGTTTGCAGCATATTGAGGCCGATTTGTTTTGTCTTTTAAATAGCGATGTAGAAGTTACCAAAAATTGGCTTTCACCTATTGTAAAAGCATTTAAAGAAAATGAGAACACCGCTGTAATACAACCAAAAATTATAGATTACAACAACCAAACGCATTTTGAGTATGCTGGTGCGGCAGGTGGTTTTATTGATAAATTTGGTTACCCATATTGTAGAGGGCGAATTTTTAATACCATAGAAAAAGACAACAACCAGTACAACGATACTAGAGAAATTTTCTGGGCATCGGGAGCTTGTTTTTTTATAAGAAGCACCATTTTTAAAAAATTAAACGGCTTTGACGAGCATTTTTTTGCCCACATGGAAGAAATAGATTTGTGCTGGCGCATAAAAAACTTAGGATATTCAGTGTTATACACAGGAAATTCCATGATATACCACGTTGGAGGTGCTACTTTAAGCAATACAAACCCAAAAAAAACCTACCTAAACTTTAGGAATAGCTTATTTTCACTTACCAAAAATGCCAAAGGAAATCTAATTTTAATCATTTTTGTACGCTTAATTTTAGATGGTATAGCAGCATTAAAATTTTTCTTAAACTACAAACCCAAACACACTGTAGCTGTTTTAAAAGCACATTTTAGTTTTTATTTTCACTTAAACAAATTGTTAAAACAAAGAAAACAAACAAAAAACAAACTAAAATACTATCAAAAAACATCCATAGTATTTGAATATTTCGTAAATAAAATAAAGACTTATAAAAGTTTGTAAATAGTTACTAAAAGTTTTGTTAAAACGTTAAAAACTACCAATTTTTATATACTTTTGTTTAAACAAATTAGAAAAATTAATCCGTAAATAATTATGAAAAAAATTTTATTAGTTGGTGCATCAACCATGCTTTTGCTAAGCTCTTGTGTATCAAAAAAACAATTTACAGACTTACAAGCAAAACAAAAAGAAACACAAGATTTACTTAACTCTGCAACCGTAAAATTAAATTCGTGTTTAGAAGATAGAGCCTCTGCAACAGCTAGAGCCACCGCTTTAGAAGAACAAGTAGCCGATTTGCGTAAAAACAACGACAATCTTCAAATTTTATCGGCAAAAGGTGCCAGTAACATTGAAAAAACCCTTGAAAGCATTAAAGAAAAAGATTTAAAAATTACCCGTTTACAAGATGCTTTAACCAAAAAAGATAGCGTAACATTAGCAATAGTAACCAGTTTAAAACGCGAAGTTGGCATAAACGATCCAGACATAGAAGTTAATGTAGAAAAAGGCGTTGTATTTATATCAATTGCCGATAAACTTTTATTTCAAAGCGGTAGCTACAACGTAACCTCACAAGCCAAAGACGTTTTAGCAAAAGTGGCTAAAGTAGTAAACAGCAAACCAGATTTTGAATGTATGGTAGAAGGTCATACAGACGATGTTCCTTACAGAAAAGAACCCTTACTAGACAATTGGGATTTAAGTGTAAAACGCTCCACATCAATCATCAGAGTTTTAGAGAGTTTAGGCGTAAAATCAAGTCAATTAATAGCAGCAGGACGTAGCTCTCACGTGCCTTTAGTAGATAATGATACAGCAGAAAACAGATCAAAAAACAGACGTACACGCATTGTAGTACTACCAAAAATAGATCAGTTTTATGATATGATTGAAAAAGAAATGAAAAATCTTTCAGCTGGAAACTAGTAATTAAAAAACAATTTTCAAGAAAGCTCAACACTAACAAGTTGAGCTTTTTTTATGCCAAATCATTTTATAAGGGCGTTACCTTTCAGGTCAGGCTTTACGCTATATCTTTTTTTCGAAGCTCAAAAAAGGATGCCGCTTCAATCCTTAACGCAAAAACTAAAAAATATCTAAACGCCCCTTACCTTCTCTTATAACCACAGGCTCATCATCAGATAAATCAATAACCGTAGAAGGCTCGTTATCACCATAACCACCATCAATAATTACATCAACCAAACCGTTCCATTTTTCAAAAATAAGTTCTGGGTCTGTGGTATATTCAATAATATCATCATCATCATAAATAGAAGTAGAAATAATAGGATTTCCCAACTTTTTGACAATTTCTAAAGCAACATTATTATTAGGAATTCTAATACCAACCGTTTTTTTCTTTTTAAAAGTATTGGGCAATGATTTAGAACCAGGCAAAATAAAAGTATATGGACCAGGCAAAGCCCGTTTTAAAATTTTAAAAACAGAGGTATTAATCTGTTTAACATAATCACTCAAATTACTCAAATCATGACAAACAAAAGAAAAATTAGCCTTATCAAGAGCAATTTGTTTTAGTCTAGCAACACGCTCTAAAGCTTTACTATTGGTAATATCACAACCCAAAGCATATACGGTATCTGTAGGATATATAATAATACCACCCCGTTTTAAAACAGCAACAACCTTATCAATCTCTTTTGAGTTGGGGTTTTCTTTATAAATCTTAACAAATAAAGCCATAATTTAAATGCAACAAGCAGTGCAAATTAAAAGTTATTTTTTTAATTCTCATATTTAGCAACTATAAGTTTTAACCCATTGCTACTATTTCATATAATTTTATAATATTTGTGATAAGTTACATAACACATGATAAATATACCCAAAAACCAACTAGCTTTATTAAAAAACAAACGCATATTAGTAACAGGCGGTGCTGGTTTTATTGGGTCAAACCTATGTGAAGCCCTATTAAATTTCAATTCGGTTGTTGTTTGTTTAGATAATTTATCTACCGGAAAAAAAGAACACATAGAGCCTTTTTTAAAAAACCCCAATTTCACCTTTATAGAAGGCGATATACAAGATATAGAAATCTGTAAAAAAGCCTGCCAAGAAGTTGACTATATTTTACATCAAGCCGCTTTAGGATCGGTGCCAAGATCTATAGAAAACCCCATTAATACCAATAATGTAAATATATCAGGCTTTTTAAATATGCTTGTAGCAGCAAAAAACGCTAAAGTTAAACGGTTTATTTATGCCGCAAGTTCATCAACCTATGGCGACCATGAAGCATTACCAAAAGTTGAACACACTATAGGTAAACCACTCTCGCCTTATGCCGTAACCAAATATGTTAACGAGTTGTATGCTCAGGTATTTCACAAAACCTATAACCTAGATACAATAGGTTTAAGATATTTTAATGTTTTTGGAAGACGACAAGACCCAAATGGTGCTTATGCAGCAGTAATTCCTAAATTTGTACAACAACTTATAAAACATCAATCGCCAGTTATAAATGGCGATGGTAGCTATTCAAGAGATTTTACTTACATAGATGATGTTATACAAATAAACTTATTAGCCCTTTTAACCACAAATAGCCTAGCTTTAAATACCATATATAATGTAGCTTATGGAAAACAAACTACTTTACTAGAATTAGCTACATTATTAAAAACATATTTATCTAATTATGATGCTTCAATAAAAACTATTAAAATTAAACACGGTAGTAATAGATTAGGAGATATTCCTCATTCTTTAGCTTGTATAGATAAAGCATCACAATTATTACATTACAACCCAAAATACACACTAAAAAGTGGTTTAAAAGAAGCTGTGTCGTGGTATTGGGAAAACTTAAAATAAGTTAGTATCAAATTTAAAATGAACGATATAAAAATTGCTATTATTGGATTAGGCTACGTGGGATTACCACTAGCTAGACTTTTTGCTACAAAGTATGCCGTTGTAGGTTTTGATATTAAAGCCGCTAGAATTAAAGAATTACAAAACGGCATAGACACTACTTTAGAATTAGAACCCAATACGCTACAAGACGTGTTAAAAAATACACCAAATAACGATTTAGGGTTATATTGTACAACCTCTAGTGAAGATATAAGAGATTGCAATTATTATATTGTTACAGTACCATCTCCAATTGACAAAAAAAACAGACCAGATTTAACACCGTTATATAATTCAAGTGAAACGGTTGGAAGTGTTTTAAAAAAAGGCGATATAGTTATATATGAATCTACTGTTTACCCAGGAGTTACAGAAGATGAGTGTGTACCTATATTAGAAAAAATAAGCGGTCTTAAATTCAATGAAGATTTCTTTGTAGGATATTCACCAGAGCGCATAAACCCAGGCGATAAGTTGCATACAGTTGATAAAATTTTAAAAATTACTTCAGGCTCAACTCCTAAGGTAGGTGAAAAAGTAACTCGTTTATACGCAAGTGTTATTACTGCTGGTACATACTTGGCACCTTCTATAAAAGTAGCAGAAGCAGCAAAAGTAATTGAAAACTCGCAACGCGATATAAACATTGCATTTGTTAATGAGTTAGCAAAAATTTTTAATTTAATGCATATTGATACCCATAGCGTTTTGAAAGCAGCTCAAACTAAATGGAACTTTTTACCATTTAAACCGGGTTTAGTTGGTGGGCATTGTATTGGTGTAGACCCTTATTATCTAGCACAAAAGGCACAAGAGGCAGGTTATTATCCGGAGATTATTTTAGCGGGAAGGCGTATCAATGATTCAATGGGGTCTTTTGTATCTGCGGAGATTGTAAAAAAAATGGCTAAAAAAGATATCTCAATAAAAGGTTCGAATGCGCTTTTATTGGGATTTACATTCAAAGAGAATTGTCCAGATATTAGAAATACGAGAGTAATTGACATTTACCAAGATTTAAAGGAATTTGGCCTAAATGTAATAGCCTTTGACCCATGGGTTAATCAAACAGAAGTGATACAAGAATATGGAATTGAAGTGAAAACGTCTTTTAACGAAATTCAGCAATTAAAATTTGAGGTAATTATTTTGGCTGTAGCGCATGATCAGTTTCTAAAATTAGACCTTAAGGAATTGAGAGCGTCAAACTACGTTGTTTATGACATCAAAGGAATGTTACCACTTACCAATGTTGACGGGCGTTTATAAAAGGTTAGTAAATTCCTTCTCGATGGAATTCGTTAAGGGAATAGGGTGGAATTTTAGCGGACAAGTAGTTACTCGGCTGGCCAATATGCTGACTGCTCTTATCGTTGCGAGAAATGTTTCATTGAATGAATTTGCGTTTTACTCGTATTTTATAGGGGTCTATGCATTCATGGTCACTTCTTCATCTCTAGCAATTAGGATATCAAATAATCGTTTCACAGCTCATAACAGTTTAAAACAAAAGGAGATAATACCCTTAATTGCATCTTTTATTCTAGCCCTTATTTCATTTCTATTAGTTATCTCTATTGCGAGATTATTTCACCCCAATTTTGGTATAAATATAGACTCAAACTTTATAGGGATAATTGCATTAGGAATTAGTTCAGAAGTATTCTTTTTGGGCATTTATGGTATACTTGAGGGTAAAATAATGTACTCAATTGTTAATAAGTTTACCTTAATGATGTCAATTGGTAGGCTTGTTATAATAACAATATTATCCTACTCTTAT
>JALRJA010000204.1 GCA_023255235.1 Flaviramulus sp. | reverse complement strand
TTTTTTCTTATTCGGATTCTTTCTGTTTGAAAACAAAGAAACAATCTCAATAGAACTTTTATTAATTCGGTAATAAAGATTATTGTATTTTTCGACGACAGCCTTTCGGATATTTTTTTTATCTAATGATACTGGGAAAATTTCGGGTGATTTTGAAATCAGTTCTATTGTATGGTCTAATTTTGCAGAAAATGTTCTTAATTCTCTTTCAGTCCATTTATTTTCAAGATATTCAATAGTTTCTTTTAGTTAAGATATTGCGTGATTAGTCCATAGTATTTTATAACCACTTTTCATAAACTCCTTTCACGTTTGAGTGAGAAGTCAAATTTCCGTTATCAGCGTCTTGAATTCCTTTTTCAATAGACTTTTTTTCGCTTTCAGAAATTTCATTCCACCAATCGGTTTTTTCTTTTTCTCGTAATTTCATTAGTTTGTCAATTAGAGAAGCATCATTCAAAGTTGATAACCATTGAATTAGTTCTATTTTTTTATTTTCTAAACTTAAATCCATAATATCAAATTTACAAATTTAATCTAAACTTTCAATTATTTAACGAGATTTTCAACTGTTGCATAATATTTTGTATATAATTTCTTTGTGTGAAAACCCGAAGTAATGAATTATGAACTGTGTTGAGACGTGTTTTTAATTGTTTATAAAAAGTCGAAAAGTTCTATAAAACATACATATTACAAAAGCAATTATTAGAAATGCCTAAATTATTTCATTAACTCTTTCTAATTTTTTATTAGATTCTTGATTCATTTCTAAACCAAACTGCTAACCTTAGTTGAGTATAATCTCCTTGATGAAGCACTACGTTTTCTTTTATCTAGTGGTGTGTTATGTGTTTGTATATAATTAAAAAGTATTTATTGAATTATAAATTCACTAATAAGATGCTTTTTTGATGGATGAACAAAGAAACAGTTTCGTATTCCATCATCAACTTTTCTTTGTATTGTATTTACTTTTGATAATCCTTTTTTGTTGTGATTATAAAACTCATACTGATGTTGTAACATAATTTCTTCGAGTTGTTTTTCTATACGGTTGAAAAGAACTTCACAAATAATTATTGGTTTAAATTTGTTAATTGTTATAGTGCTTTCTTTTAAAATTAAATCTTCACAACCCTCTGTGTCAACTTTTATCAAATCAATGCATTTAATTTTATTTTTCTGTACAAAATTATCTAATGTGTTTGATTCTATTTTTGTTTTAAATGATTTAAGTTGTGGTTTTGTACCAATATTATGTTCGCCAGATAAATTATAAATAGTTGGGTATTTTTTATTTCTTATTTCAAAAAAATCAATTTCACCTTGTTGGTTAGATAAGGCTAAAACGTTAACATTTATTCTTGAACTAAAATTATTTATTTTAACATTTTCAGAAAGATAAATCATTGGACCTGTTGACGGTTCAAATGCTTCAACTTTCAATTTTTTATTTATGTGTGTCCCTAAAATACTGTAATAGCCTATGCTTGAGCCAATATCAAAAAAAACTGTAATTTTTTTCACAAGTTTTATGAAAATGGGTGTGTATTCGTAGTTTTTACTTCCTTTCCAAAATAATTCACGAGTAACATAACTTGTTTGATTTGCTTTAAGCTTTATAGGGTTATGATTTTTTATTTTTACAGTTAAAATGCCAGAAGGGTGGATTTTTATTTTTTTTGGCAGTATTGGAGATAACATATAATTAATGTTTCTTAGTAGCCAATTAATTTGGGGGTTATAAATTAAAAAATAAATATTTTTCATTTTTTATGTAGCTATTTAGCAAATACAAATTGAAAATAAAATCTGAGTTGATTTTTGTACCAAGTGAGAACAAGTAATTGCATATAGCATCCAATGAAAAGCATATAGTTGAGTGTCTTTAATGAACTAGGGTAGTGCTTTTTATTGAATGCTTTGTTTGAGTGGGCTTTTTAATTTTTTAAATCGGCTGATGATACAAAATATAGTTTTTCTGGTGTAAATTTTGTTTTTGATGATAAAAGTGAGTCAGTAATAACATTGTGTATTCCATCAATTTTAGATTGAATTACTCCAAAGCCATCTACATCAAAATCGCTGTTAACTTCTGGCTTAAAAAATTTTGCTAAGTCTTTACCTGTAATTCCAAATGATTGAAGGCTGTATGAAACCGATGTTTTGTTACTTTGAAGTTGAGCAGAGGCAGCAACACTTGCCAGATTTGTTATGTCTATACCTCTTTTTACTTTGTTAAATAAGTAATGTACAGAATATCCAATTCCATATACGGTTGTGTCATTTGCAGTTTCTACCACTTTAGTTTCTATAAAGTAAACATTCATGTTTGATTGTTTTTTGTCAAGTGTTAAACCACCGAAACCAGGAACTTTTATTCCTGCGTTTGTTTTTCCATCATAAATTTTTACTACCGTTTTCATTCCTTCCAATTCTGCCCTTGTTTGTGGAATAGATGAAGTTGTAAATGATGAAGTTGTAAATAATGAATCAGCAACAATTGTTTCTGTATTTTTTGATGATAGGTTTTCTACAAAGCTACTCAAGTCTAGTTCGTCTCCGAAGTTAAAATCTTGTTCTGCTTCATTTTTGCAGCTATACACTGCTATTAATAAAAAGGTGAGAAAAAAGGTTTTTGTTTTCATATTAAATAAATTTGGTTATACTAATTTTCATTTTGTTATCTATGCTTAAAATTGGGTATAAATTTGTGTCAGCATTTTTAAGAAAATGTTGTGTGAATATAGGAAAAATAACAATATAAAAGAAGAAAAAAAAGATACAAAAAAGTTTTCTTAAAAGGCGAGTGAGACCTAATTAATTTTATAGGGTGTTGTAACTCGATTTTATTCCTTTAAAATAGAGAAATGTCTTTTAATCATCTTCAGGAAATGTAATATGCTGATAGGCACCTATATCTGGAGAGGTTGTTCTGTTTACATTTAAAATATCTACAGGAACTTGGGTTGCAAAAGTTGCTGAACCTTGGTTTTTTGCTGCAGATTCATCACCAATAATTAACTCGTTTAAACTCGGGTTTTTAAAATTGGGATCTTCATTAAAAATGATTCCTTCATAATGATTGGTGTTGGTTAAGTCGTAATTTGGTCCTGTCAAATTAGTATTTTCATTTTGAAATCGAATAAGGCAATTAGTAAACTTAAAGTTAAAAGCAACAGCATCATCGGTTAATTCATCTAAAAGAATTTCGGGGTTATCGTTTCCGTAAATAATACAATTATTAAAATTAGCTTCGGTTAAATTTGCAATAGTTGCCACATTTTCTTCATCTATTATAAAATTATTGAGTAACACCGAAGGAAACTGTCTAAACCCATTATTCCAGTAATTTACAATGGTGGCGTGGGTAAAATTATACCTTCCACCAATTGTTCCTGCAAATGATGATTGTCCGGCATTATTTATTACCACATTTTCACCCAAAATAGATGTATTTCTGCCTAAAACCCCAAAAGCACTAGAGTTATATATTTGAGAATTAGTAATATTTAGCTTATGGTTTACTTCATTTGGGTTGCCATCACATAAAATACCTACAGTAGCATTTTTAATAGTTGCATAATTTATGCTATTGTTAATACTACCTTCTAGTAGCCAAATAGTACCCCATTGCCCAGGTACTTGTGAAAAGGCTGGTTCTAATCGGTCTCCTTCAAAAATCACTTCGTTTTCTAATAATTCTTGGTCTGTACTAAAAGCACCGGTAACTTGTAGTGACGCTCCATTTGAAACTATAATTCCAGAATTATTATGAAAATGAATACGTGCACCGGCTTGAATGTTTAGTGTTTGATTTTCAGGAACTGTTGCAAAGCCGTAAATTACATAGGGCTTTTGGTTAGTAAAAGTAAGTTCTGTTGGGAGTAATTCTCTACCTTGTAAGTCTGTTTCAATCAACTCACCACCAATATTTAGGGTAAGGGTTTCTATTACTTTTGTTGTATTATCTCTATCTGGGTAAATAAAAATAGCATCTTGAACTAAGGTAACCAATTCTACTTTTTGTTGCTTGGTGCCAGAGTCAAATTCAATTTGATCGGTGTATAAATATGTGCCATTTGGGTTTGGAAAATCGTTAATATTGATAGTTGATTCAATAAAAATAAACAAGCTATCTTTTGAAAGTATTTCTATGTTTTCAAAAACTTTACCTGAAATACCATCAACACTTAATCTGTAATTTGATGCTTCGCCTAAGGCTAACTTTACCGAAGGAATAAAAATATCGTTATTGCTATTATTATATACTTTTAAGTTATAAGTACTTGAGCCAATATTGGTAAAAACGGTATCAAGATATACAGTGTCTTTAGAAAATTGAAGATTTCCGGTGCTGGGAGAAAACTCAAAATCTTTCCTACAAGAACTCCAAAGCATTATAAAACCTAGTATTGAAATAAAATATATGAAACGTTTCATAAATGGTTTTTGATAAATTAATCAATTAAAAGCTAAAATATAACTTTTGAAACAATGGTTTAGTATATGTTTCTATTAATTTATTATTGATTGCTTAAAAAAACAATTTAGCTTAATAGGCTAAATACAATCTTTTATCATTTTTGCAGCAGTTTCTGCGGTTATATCGCGTTGTGGCGAACCAAACATTTCATAACCAACCATAAATTTTTTTACTGTTGCACTTCTTAATAAAGTCGGATAAAAACTCATGTGCCAATG
>JALRJA010000155.1 GCA_023255235.1 Flaviramulus sp. | reverse complement strand
ATGGCAAAACATTAATATATTTAGATAATGCCGCAACATCACAAACCCCACAACAAGTTATAGATGCCATTACACACTATTACAAAAACTACAATGCAAACATACACAGAGGCGTACACACACTAAGCCAAGAAGCAACAGACAAATACGAACAAGCACGCCACAAAATACAAACCCACTTTAATGCCAAACACGCACACGAAATTATTTTCACCTCAGGCACAACACACAGCATTAACCTAGTAGCAAACGGGTTTTCATCACTACTCAAAAAAAACGATGAAATACTAGTATCAGCCCTAGAACATCACAGCAATATAGTACCATGGCAAATGCTTTGTGAACGCACAGGAGCCATCTTAAAAGTAATTCCTATGAATCAAGAAGGTGATTTAATAATGGCAGAATACAACAAACTGCTATCAAAAAACACCAAATTAGTATTTGTAAACCACATATCTAATGCACTAGGAACCATAAACCCCATAGAATATATCATAGAAAAAGCACACAACTACGGTGCCGCAGTATTAATTGACGGTGCTCAAGCCTGTCCTCATATAAAACCAGACCTACAAAAATTAAATGTAGATTTCTATGTAACATCAGCACATAAAATGTGTGGACCAACAGGCGTAGGCATGCTTTACGGAAAAGAAACATGGCTAAAAAAACTACCGCCTTATCAAGGTGGTGGCGAAATGATAGCACAAGTTACTTTTAAAAAAACCACCTATGCAGATTTACCACATAAATTTGAAGCAGGAACACCCAATATATGTGGCGGCATTGCCTTTGGAGCAGCAATAGATTATATGAATAACATAGGATTTAACGCTATTGCACAATATGAAAACGACCTACTAGAATATGCCACTAAAAAACTACTAAGCATAGAAGGATTAAAAATTTACGGAACCGCAAAAAATAAAACATCGGTAATATCTTTTAATTTAGAAGGCATTCACCCTTATGATGTGGGTACTATTTTAGACAAACTTGCAATTGCCGTACGCACAGGACATCACTGTGCACAACCCATTATGGATTATTATAAAATTCCAGGTACTGTTAGAGCTTCCTTTTCATTTTACAACACCAAAGCAGAAATAGACACTTTTGTTCAAGGTGTTGAAAAAGCTAAAGCAATGCTTTCATAATGTGAACAGCATAGTTGTTTACAAACTAAAATACTAACTATCAAATTTTAGAAAACAGTTAATAACGCCATAACAACAGTTGTTGTATATTTGTAAAAATTTTTTCGCTGTGACTATTAACGAAATACAAAATACCCTAATTGAAGAATTTTCAATGTTTGAAAATTGGGAAGAACGCTACCAATATATGATTGATTTAGGGAAAGAACTACCTTTAATAGACAACCAATACAAAACAGATAACAACATCATAAAAGGATGTCAAAGTAAGGTTTGGTTACATGCCCAAATGAAAGACAATAAAGTAACATTTACTGCCGATAGCGATGCTATTATTACCAAAGGCATTATTGCTATTTTAATACGGGTATTTTCAAATCAAAACCCAAAAGATATCATAGAAGCAAATACCAGCTTTATAGATGAAATTGGTTTAAAAGAACATTTATCGCCAACCCGAGCAAACGGTTTGGTAAGCATGATAAAACAATTAAAAATGTATGCTATTGCATACCAAACACAACTAAACTAACTGTTTAAATAGTGTAATTAAAAAATTAAAAACATGAGCAATTCAACCATAGATACTACCCAATTAGGAGAAAAAATAGTCAATGTACTTAAAACCATTTACGACCCAGAAATTCCTGTTGACATATATGAGCTAGGCTTAATTTATGATGTGTTTGTAAATGAAGATTATGATGTTAAAATTTTAATGACATTAACAACACCCAACTGCCCAGTTGCAGAAACCTTACCACTAGAAGTTGAAGAAAAAGTAAAATCGCTTAACGCTGTAAAAAGTGCCGAAGTTGAAATCACTTTCGATCCGCCGTGGACACAAGAATTAATGAGTGAAGAAGCCAAATTAGAACTAGGAATGTTGTAATTAACAACATACCAAGAGTCTCATTTTTAAGAAAATCACATAACTTAACAATTGTTTTTTTGAAAGACGAAATCATTAATAGGGTAGCCAATAGTAACTTAATTACAATAGACCTAGAAGATTATTATCCTGAAGGAGAACGCATATTATTAGATATTAAAGATTGGCTATTTGAAGGGTTTGTTTTACGTGAAACCGATTTTAGAACACAGGTTGCAAACCACAATTGGAGTCAATATAAAAACGCTTATGTAGCATTAACTTGTAGTACCAATGCCATTATACCTGGCTGGGCATTTATGTTGATAAGTATTGCCTTAGAACCCTACACTAAAAAAACAATTATTGGTAATCTTGAAACTTTAGAAACTGCTATTTTTCAAGATGTTATAAATAATATGGCGGTTTCAAACTTTGCCAATAAACCTGTTATTATAAAAGGCTGTTCAAAAAAACCTATTCCAGATAATGCCTATATAATGCTTACTACCAAATTAAAACCCATTGTAAAATCTATCATGTATGGTGAGGCATGCTCTTCTGTGCCGCTATATAAAAATAAATAACAAACTTAGTTATAACTACTATTGTTTCTATTAGTTATAAAACTATATATTTGCATACCTAAAATTTTTAAAAATGAAAAAAACAGTATTACTACTTAGCTTTTTTATGGTAATTATTTCCGTAAAAGCACAAACTAGAGAAGAATTACAAACCCAAAAAGAGGTCAAACAAGCCGAAGCCGACGCTGCTCAAAAAGAAGCCGATTCTATACAAGGTTTAATAGATGCACTTCCTGGATGGAGAACTGGTGCTTTTGGTACTATTGGAGGAAGTTTATCTGGGTTTAACAATTGGTATTCGCAAGGTATTCCAAACAATAATTCGGGTAATGTGGGCTTTACGGTAAATGCCTTTGCCAACTTAATTCAAGAAAAATCTTTTTGGAGAAATGCTTTAACTACCAATTTAAATTGGGTAAAATTAGATGACAGAGATATTGATACAGATAATGATAGTTTTAGACCAACTACCGATGTGTTTAATATTTCTTCATTGTATGGTAGAAACTTAAGTAAAACGCTTGCTGCTTCTGGACTTATGGAATACCGAACAACTTTGCTTAATAATTTTAACGATCCTGGGTATTTAGACTTAGGTATTGGTGCTACCTGGACACCTATTGAAAACCTTATTGTGGTTATTCATCCTTTAAACTATAACTTTGTGTTTAGTAGTGGTGATACGGTTTTTGAGTCGTCTTTAGGTGCTAAAATTATTGCAGATTATACCAGACAAATAGGAGCTATTAATTTTAAAACAAACTTATCTATGTTTGAAAGTTATAAGGATAGTAATTTTTCAAACTGGACATGGACAAACTCTTTTGGGTATACTTTATGGAAAATGATTGGTGTTGGGTTTGATTTTGGTTTA
Source organism: Flaviramulus sp. (assembly GCA_023255235.1). Taxonomy (GTDB): domain Bacteria; phylum Bacteroidota; class Bacteroidia; order Flavobacteriales; family Flavobacteriaceae; genus JALRJA01. The sequence continues at coordinate 9,635 of JALRJA010000155.1, read as the reverse complement.
AGAAATAACAAGCAAGAAGCTTTAAATTATGCTTTGGCTCAAATACCTGCTACGGCTACATCGTTTGATGATTTGGATAACAAATTACAAACCTATTATACGTTTGGTTTAAGTTATAAGTTTTAATTTTTTTAATATATAAAGGCTGTTTAAAGCAGATATTTTGCAGTCTGTTTTAAACGGCTTTTTTTTTGCGTTAGGGATAGTAGCGGCATCCTTTTGTTTTTTTTATTTGGTGTGGTTTTTTGCTAGGTGTTAAAAAAACAAAAGATATAGCGAATAGCCCGACCCTGAACTTGTTTCAGGGTAACGCCCTTAGTATTTAGTGTATATCTTCACTGTTGTAGTCTGGATAAAGGAAGTGGTTGTATGGAAAACGGGTTATGTGAATTTCTCTTACTTCATCATAGACGCGTTTTTTAAAGTCTTCTAAGTTTTGTTTGTTTAATGCTGAAATAAATAGGGCATTGTTGCCTATTTTACTCATCCAGGTGTTTTTCCATTCTTGTAGTGTGTAGTGCTTTTGTGTTTTGGGGGTTTCTAAATCATTTTGGTCTATGGGTTGTGCTTGGTAGGCATCAATTTTGTTAAAAACCATAATGGTTGGTTTGTTACTGCTTTTTATTTCGCCTAAAACTTTGTTTACAGATTGTATGTGTTCTTCAAAATTGGGGTGCGAAATATCTACTATATGAAGTAGTAAGTCTGCTTCTCTTACTTCGTCTAGTGTGCTTTTAAAACTATCTACTAATTGGGTGGGAAGCTTTCTTATAAACCCTACGGTATCGCTTAATAAAAATGGGAGGTTTTGTATAACTACTTTTCTAACGGTTGTGTCTAGGGTTGCAAATAGTTTGTTTTCGGCAAAAACATCGCTTTTACTAATTACATTCATAAGGGTAGATTTACCCACGTTTGTATAACCTACTAAAGCTACTCTAACCATAGCACCGCGGTTACCGCGTTGTACTGCCATTTGCTTGTCTATGGTTTTTATGCGGTCTTTTAATAGGGCTATTTTGTCTCGTACTATACGTCTGTCTGTTTCTATTTCGGTTTCTCCTGGTCCACGCATTCCTATACCTCCTTTTTGACGTTCAAGGTGTGTCCACATACCTCTTAGTCTGGGTAATAGGTATTCGCACTGTGCTAACTCAACTTGGGTACGAGCATAGCTTGTTTGGGCTCTTTGTGCAAAAATATCTAGTATTAAATTAGTTCTATCTAGTACTTTTACGTTTAGAATTTTGCTAATATTACGCTCTTGGGCTGCCGTTAATTCGTCGTCAAAAATAGCTGTTCCTATATCATGTGCTTCTATATATTGGCGAACATCGTCTATTTTGCCTGTTCCTATAAAGGTTTTAGGGTTTGGCATATCCATTTTTTGTACAAACCGCTTTACTGCATAGCCGCCTGCTGTAAAGGTTAAAAACTCTAGCTCATCTAAATATTCTTTTGATTTTTCTTCGTTTTGCTCCTTTGTTATAACGCCTATTAAAACGGCTTTTTCTAAAGCTATTTGTTTCTTTTCTATCATATAAAAAAATATGATACAAAGTTACATAATTGTTAGCATTTTTAATTTGTATATTTTTAATGTTACTTTTGATTTTATGACTGATACTTTTGACAACATTCCTATTAGAAACAACATGCAAACCGTTGCATTTTATAATCTTGAAAATTTGTTTGATTTAATTGATAACCCCAATACGCATGATACCGATTTTTTACCTACATCTGCAAAGAAATGGACACCTAAACGGTATGATAATAAACTTAGAAAATTAGGCTTTGCTATTTCTAATATTGGGCGAAAAGAAACGGGTAAACATCCTGCTATTGTGGGTTTAGCCGAAGTTGAAAACGCCAAAGTTATTCAAGATTTAATAGCTTCAAAGCATTTAGATGGTTGTAACTATAGCTATATACATTATAACTCGCCAGATGAACGTGGTATTGATGTGGCTTTGCTTTATGACATGACTGCTTTTACGGTTTTACATTCTGAAACTTGTAATGTAGCCTTATTTGATGCTGATGGATTGCCTGATTATACACGCGATATTTTATTGGTGTGTGGTTTACTAGATGGTGAAAAGGTGTATGTTGTTGTAAACCACTGGTCGTCAAGGCGAGAAGGTGAGAAAGAAACCGAATACAAGCGTTTGGCTTCTGCTAATAGCGTTATTGACATTATTTCTAAAATAACTACGGCTGATGCTGATGCTAAAATTTTGGTTATTGGCGATTTTAATGATGAACCTCATAATACTAGTATTAAACTACTGGCATCACAATGTCATCTTTTTAACCCAATGGAAACGCTACGTTCTTTTAGCCGAGGCAGCATTTACCATAATCACCAATGGCATTTATTTGATCAAATTATGATGTCTGCCAATTTTTTAAAACCTTCTAAGGACTTGCTAGAATACTATACGGCAAATATTTTTGATGACGATTTTTTAAAACTTTTTAACGGGCGTTATAAAGGCACACCTTTTAGAACTTATGTTGGTAAAAAATACAAAGGTGGTTATAGCGATCATTTTCCTGTGTATGCTATTTTTAAGAAGTAAAAAAGCCCATTAAAAATGGGCTTTTTTGTTAATTATAAACACCTTTTTACCTTACTAAAACTTTCACATTTTCAACGTGTAAAGTCATGTTTTGATTTGCTGTATCGCTTCCGGTATATCTAAAGGCTATATAGGCTGTTCCTGTATAAGAAGACAGATCAATTTCACCAGAATCGGTAAAGGTAAACCAAGTGCTAGCATCTTCTATATAACTTACATTAAAGGTTAACGAGGTCCAAGTTGCAGAAGTAATTCCCGCTTCAGTTCCATCAAAATTAGTTGAGATTAATACGTCTAATGGGTCATGACCTGCGTCTGGGTATGCGTGTTCTGTTTGAAAAGTTAAAATTTCGCCTGTTTGAGCATCCATATCTATTGGTGGTGTAATTAACCAACCTATATTACTAGATTCTCCAGTTCTAAAAGCGGAGAATTCGGCATAACCATTATTGTTATAAACTTGCTCTGTCCAGAGTTCGCTACCGGCTTCGGCATAATTTATCCAACCATCAATGTTTAGGTTTGTATTATCTATGGCGCTGTTAAATGATTCTTCAAAAACTGGGTCACAACGCTGCTCGTTATCGAAATTAACATCTGAAGTGCTATTAATGATAAACACATTAAAATTATCTCTAAAATCTCTACTAAAAACGCCTTTTATAGAGCCTCTATTTTGGGCAATTTGTATAGATTTAAAATCTGCAAATGTACTCGTTTGCAACTCTATTTGGTTGCTGTTTTCGCAGCTAATTAAAGTTCTAAAACCGTCAAACTCATCACTAGACTCTCCTGCATATGTTAGTGCTAAATCACCTTTTTCAAATTGCACATTATCTAATTGAATAAATGTGTTTTCATCTGCTTCAGATAAACTTGATATAGAGGTTGTTTTAGGTGTAATTGTGGCTACCTCGGCTCCTCTTATTATAAAATCTTTATATTCGTAAGCTTGTATTTGCTCTACATCACTTCCTTTTCCTTTAGCTATTACTAAAACGCCATTAGCTTCTCCAACTGTTAGCCCATTTAGCTTAATATATACTTTTCGACCAAATTCGTAAGTATCGCTAAGGCTTCCTACATTTACACTTATTCTAAAGCCTAGTCTTGGGTCTTCGGCTGGGTTACTATCATCGATTTTATTTTGAATAATTAATTCTTCAAAGAAATTTCCTGCTCTATCGCTAGATACTACATATCCAACAATATACAAATCAGAATCTATAATAGCTGTCGGGTCGCCATTGGCTTGTGCTTGTTCGAAACGTGATTTTATTGCTTTAAAAGTAGTTATTTTGTCTTCAGGAATAAGTGGTTCATTGACTGTTAAATTAGGTATGTTATAGTCATCATCACTTACACAAGATGCAGCCAAAAAAGTAAGTGTTAAAACACTTAAAAACGTTAAAAATTTATTTAAATTACTCATAATGTTTTTATTATTTGATATTATATTGTTCTTTTTCATGTGATTAAAATCTTAAGTAAACATTCATAAAATAAGTTGTACCTCTACCGTACCAATATTTTGAGCCAAAAACTGGGGTATCTAGAGCTTTATCGTCTCTTAATTGTCTAAAATTGGCGTTTCTACCATTTTCAAAACCTCCTGTTTTATAAACTTCATCTAAGAGGTTATTTATGCTGGCAAAAAAGCCAATGTATTTGTCTCCTATTTTCCAAGATTTTCCTCCTATTAGATTAATTACCATATAATCATCAAACTTTTCTTGTTTTAATAAGTCTCTGGCTAAATCTTCATCATAATCAGCAAATGGATTTCCATCAAAATCTGTATTAAAATTTGATGATCTTGTTAAAGGGCTTACGTCAATATAGGTGTTAGTAAAAAAGTTTGCAGTGGCTCCAACCCACCAAAAGTCTGGATCTCTATATTCAAAACCTACTGAGTAAGCTCTGTGTGGTCCTGCCGCTAGTTTGTAGTCTTTTAAACTAGACTGACCAAAATCTTTAAATCCATTAACAAAACCAGCTGCAATAGATTCGTCATCGGCTTCAGTTGTTAAAATTAAATTGGGGTTATTATCATAGGTATATTGGCCTATTGATGCTACTCCTTTTAATTTAATAGTAGGTGTTACTTGTGCTTCAATACCTAGTTCTCCACCTAAATGTTTTTTATCAATACCTTGTAAAATTTCTTGAACAAAAGCAGTGTTATCGCCTCCTACACCATCGGCAAAGAAAAATGAAATTTCATTTGCATCAGTAATTTTGGTATAGTAACCTGTTAATTTTGCTTTTACTGTTGGAGATCTAAAAATATAACTGGCATCAACAGAGGCTATTTTTTCTTCGGTGATATTAGGTACTACGTTATGGTTTTCTCTCGAGTTTGAAAATGTGTTACGTAATGATGGTGCTCTGGTAATATAACCGCCATTAAAATCTAATAAATGTTTACCAGAAATTTTATAGGTTAAACCTGCTTTAGTACCAAAACCTGTAAAAGATTGTTTTTCTCCTTTACCAAAAGAGTTGTCTGCAAAACCACCGTTTTGATATAACCCTTCTCTTTGGTATTGGGTATTGCTAATACTTCCTGATAAATAAAAATCTACTTTATTGTATTTAAATTGAGCCTGAGCATACCCATTTAAGACATTGGCAAAAAGATTGTAATTATATCTAAACTTATCCCCTTCTGTAACTAATCTGTTGGGGTTTAATAAATCATTTTGAGCTTCGTCAATATTTGTTGCAAATGCATCAACATCTAAAAAAGTATTAGCTCCAAATAAATCTAATACATTAGCAAAATTTTCAGATTTTAGTGATCGGTAATTAACAGAAGCATTTAGTATAATATTCTCGCTTAACTCTGTTGTTAAAATGGAGTTGAGGGTTAATTGTTTGTCATCAACCCTATCTTCATATAGTAAGTATATGGCATTGCCTCCGTTTAATGAACTTGGAGTATTGGCTTGATATAAGCTATTCCAATCTATTTGTCCATTGTTTAAAAATTGTTGTTGCAAACCATAAGCCACGCTTGTATTGTCTGGAAAGTTTCTAAGGGCATAGCTGGGTAGTTTTTGATAATAGGTAGGACTTGGGTTTGCTCCTCCGCCTTCAGGAAAACCGTTTACCAAATTAGTGCCATTGTTATCTAACCTACTGTCACCAATTTTTCCAAATTGATAGCCAATATTGGTGTTCAAAGTTGTTTTGCTAGACATATCCCAAAAATGATTTAACATAAAAATGGGTTCTACAACTTCTTTAATTCTAGAGTTTCGTTTTTCTCCATCTTGCCATCCCCAATATTCATTGTATTTTATGCCTTTTAAATCATAAACTTCTTGGGTATTTGGTGATGATTTACCACGCCTGTTTGGTGCGTAAATAGATACAAAATTAATACTGTGTTTATCGTTTATTTTCTTTTCAATAGATGCAAAAATGGAGTTAGAATCATATAAAGAAGCATCTTGAAACCCTTCATTTCCCCAACGTCTTCCCAATGCTATTGTAAATGCCCAATTGTTTTTTAACAAGCCAGAGGCATAAGTTGCCATTAACCTATTGGTATAACTTCTATTGGAAGATGAATAGGTTAAACGCGATCCTGATCTTGCTTGTGAGGCTCTTACGTTTATATTTGTTGTTCCTAAAATACCGCCAAAGTTATAGGCAGATGGCGTTAAGCCTACTGTTAGCTCTTGATTTCTAACTACATCATTTAAACCGCCCCAATTATTCCATTGTGGGCGTCCGTTGTAGAGTTTGTTCATTTCAATACCGTTAATTAAAACAGTACCGTTTTCAGAATCTAATCCTCTTAGTCTAAAAAACGATGAACTAAACTCAAAAGCAGCCGTTCTTTGAAAAAGATCTAGTGATGATGATAGCAAACCAGATATGTTATCTGCTGCACTAGCATCATTATCAAGTTCATCATCAGATAATGTTATAGTAAATAAATCTTGGCTAGATGTTAGGTCTCTTTCAAGGGTTATATCTGTAATATTAACAACTTGATTTTCGTTAACAACTATAGGGTATCTTTGAGTAAAATAGCCTAATTTTGAAACTCTTAAAACCTGTTCTCCCAACGGAACGTTAGTAGAGAATATAAATTCTCCTAAAATATCTGTTAAAACAGTTTCTTCAGTTTCTTCAATAGTTACCGATACATTTGAAATAGATTGAAATGAAACGGCGTCTTTAACGCTTCCTTTAATAATGGTTTGTGAAAAAGCAAGTGAAACTGAAAAAAATGCAAACAAAAAAATGAATACTCCTTTTCTCATATTTAATTTCATAAATTTAATTTGTATACAAGTTTACAATAATTTAATGTACAAATTTAAAGTATTTATAATAAATATTTACTTTTGGTTTAAATTTTGTATTAAAAATAATGATAATTTAATATCTCACTAATGAAAAAATTACAATTGTATTTAATAATTTTTCTTATCTGTTCGTTTATAAATGTTTCAAGTCAAGAAAAGAAAACTTATAAGGTTCATACTATTGGCTTTTATAATTTAGAAAACTTGTTTGACCCATTTGATGACCCTATCAAGTTTGATGAAGCTAGCCCTATTATGGAGTTAAAAACCAATAAAGAGGAAGCTTATAGAAAGAAACTAAAAAATATGGCTTTAGTAATTGCTGATATAGGAAAAGAGGTTACCAATAATGCGCCTGCCATTTTAGGAGTTTCTGAAATTGAAAATAGAGAGGTTTTAGAAGATTTAATTAACGATCCTTTATTGATTGGCTATGACTATGGTATTGTGCATTACCATTCGCCAGATGCTCGAGGTATTGATGTGGCTTTACTATATCAAAAAAAACTATTTACACCCATTTCTACAAGTAGCCACGAATTAAAAATTTATGATGATATATCTAGAGATCGCGTGTATACTAGAGACCAATTGTTGGTAAGCGGAAATTTAGAAGATGATCTTATACATATTTTAGTAAACCATTGGCCATCAAGAAGTGGTGGTGAAGCTAGAAGCAGACCCAAAAGAGAAGCGGCAGCAAAATTAAGTAAACACCTTATAGACTCTCTTCAAGTTATTGACCCTTACGCAAAAATTTTTATTGTGGGTGATTTTAATGACGATCCAACAAATTCTAGTATAAAAGAGATTTTAAGCACACAAAAAAGAAGAGAAAAAGTGGGTTTAAAAGGTATATTTAACCCTTATGAAGACCTTTTTAGAGATGGATTGGGTACAACAGCTTACAGAGATGCTTGGAGTTTATTTGATCAAATTTTAATAACTAAACCTCTACTCGAGAAAGATTACACTTCGTTTAGGTTTTATAAAGCAGGCATTTATAACGAACAGTATTTAATTTCAAATACAGGGCAATATAAAGGTTACCCATATAGAAGCTGGACCAATGGTGGGTTTAGTGGTGGTTATAGCGACCACTTCCCTGTATTTGTTTATGTTATTAAAGAGGTTGCTAACTAATTTGGTTTAACCAATCCAGGCGTTCCAAGGAATTCTTGATAAAAATAACACCAGAGCTATAGTATAGAAAATAGCTATTGTTTTTAATTTAGCATGAGAGGTTAGCTTCTTTTTATGTTTTGAATAGCCTATTGTAATTAATGCAACAGCTAGTATGTTTATTAATGGGTGTTCTACTAAATAGAGTCTGTTTAAAGAATTCTTCATAATCTCTCCCATACCTAGTTCACTAAACAACTGTAGCCGTGGCGATATAACATATAGCACAAGACCTATTAGTAATTGAATGTGTGATACAATTAGAGTAAATAATGCTTTTCTAAAATCGGATGCTGCATATTCTTTTTTACCAAGGGTTTTAATGATAGCGTTTAGAGTTGCTATTACTAAAACTAATAAGACTACATACGCCCAGTATGAGTGAACTGATGTTATGGTTTGATACATGATTGTATTGGTTTGTTATTTTTCACAAATGTAATAATTAAAACCTAAAAAAAACCGCTTCTAAAAATAATAGAAGCGGTTTTGAGTTTGAATTTAAACAAGTTATTAGAAGCTATATCTTAAGCCAACTTGTATTTGCCATCTTGACGAATTTAATCCTGAATCATCAATAATGTTGTCTGTACCAATATTATTTTGGTTAAAAGTAAATTCAGGAGTTGTACCATCGGCAGCAAAACCTTCAAAATCTAATAATTGAACTTGATTAAAGTTAGTGAAAGTTCTCACTCCCCACTCTTTGTTCAATAGGTTAGTAAAGTTAAAAATGTCTGTTGTAAACTCAAATTTATGAACCTTATTTCCTCCGAAATTAATACCAAATTCTTGAGCAAATTTTAAATCTATAATGTGTGTCCAATCAGATCGAGATGCGTTTCTTTCAGCAAATTGACCTCTTCTTGTTTTCAAGTAATCATCACTTTCAATAAATGCATCAAGTTGAGCCCACTGTTCTGCGGCAGTTAAAGTGCCTGAATCTATTAATAAAGCTTCTGCTTGAGTAGCTGGTACATAAGCCAAAGCCGAGAAAGAACCTGTATCGCCTAAGAACCCACTTCCGTTATAAACATAACTAAATGGCTCACCTTCAGCACCTTCATAAAATAAACCAATACGGGTTTTTAACCTTTCAGTCCATTTAAATTCTAAAGTAGAATTTACAAGTATTCTATGACCTGGTGAAAAATCTGAAATTGATAAATCTGGTCTATTAGAACCGTTTACTGTTTCTAAGTTTCTCCATTGAGAACTGTTTTGTGAACTTGTTCCGTCTAATATACCGTCAGATTCGCCATAAGAATACGTTGCAGAAGATCTTATATCAACCTTATCGCTAACAAAATTATGTGATAATGTACCGCTAAGGTTATATGAGCTACCTTCTCCTGTGTTACTACCTAAATAGATATCACTGTAAGTATTATCAATTTTTCTAAAATTATAAATAGGTCTTGAACCGGCTCCTGTTGAAAAAGATTGTGGTTCAGCAATGTTAATGTTCTCATAAATTATAGCTGTAATATTATCATTCCAAATAAAATCAGCAGATAAAGTAAATCCAGCTGGTAATTTTTGGTCA
>JALRJA010000340.1 GCA_023255235.1 Flaviramulus sp. | reverse complement strand
GGGTTTTGAAAGCTTGCTGTTAAAGCATCAACTACTTTTTGAGGTGGTTGAATATCTGGACTACCTATTCCCAAATTAATAATTGGGTTTCCCTTTGCAATGAGCGAATTAACTTCTCGTAATTTTTTTGAGAAGTAGTATTCTTCAACACTTTGTAATCTGTTAGCCGCTTCAATCATGGTTTTGCTTTTTTATATTCACCTAACACTTTAAACCCTTCAGCCATAATATTTATAATAGATTTTGCTTTAATAAAATCGTTGTATTTTTCAAAAGTTATATCTACAAAAAAGGCATATTTCCATGGTGTTTCAACTATGGGTAATGACTGTATTTTGGTTAAATTTAATTTACAATCACTCATAACATTTAAAATAGCGGCTAGACTACCTCGTTTGTGGTCTGTTTCAAATTTTATTGAAGCCTTATTTATTTCACTTTCAGATACTTCAGAATTTATTCGTTTTACAATAGCAAAACGGGTTTCATTATATTTTATAGTTTGAATGCTGTGTGCTAAAACATCTAGCTTAAAAATTTGAGCAGCAGTAACACTTGCTATGGCGCCTACTCCTTTAAGTTGTTGTTCTTGAATGCGTTGGGCAACTTCGGCGGTATCTTTATCTTCAACTAGCTTAATGTGTGGGTATTGTTTAAAAAACGCTTTGCATTGTAGCAATGCCATTGGGTGTGAATATACTTCGTTGATAGCGTCTATTGTTTGATTGGGCAATGCCATTAAATTATGCTGAATATCTAAATAATGCTCTCCTACTATATGAAGATCATATTGATCTATGAGTGCATAATTTGGCAAAATGGAACCTGCAATAGAATTCTCTAACGCCATGATGGCTGCATCACAAGATTTAGAAATTAAAGAATCTACAACAATATCAAATGTTAAACATTCAATAACATCAACAGGTTTTTCAAAAAATTGCTGCGAGACAATATGGTGAAACGACCCAATAACTCCTTGTATGGCTACTTTATTAATCAAAATATAAATTAAACGCTTTATTGTTAAACAAAAAAAGTCTCGACTTTCATCGAGACTTACATTAAAATTTATTGTTATAAATTATACATACAAAGCCTCGTTTCTTTTGCTAAAAAAGAAATAAAACCAATTGTTAAAATATGTATAATGTACTGTCATTGTCATTATTTTAGGTTGCTAAAGTAATTAATTATTTGAGAAATCAAAATACAAAAAAATCTTTTTTATTATTAAGAGAAAACTTTTAAAGATTTTATAGGAAAACTTCCTTTACATTATATAATCATTTATTTTTGAACAAATAATCTTTATTATGTCAATTGAAGTAGAAGGGATTTCAAAATATTATGGTAGCCAAAAAGCTTTAAATCAAGTATCGTTTAAGGTTGGCAAACCTGAAATTGTTGGTTTCTTAGGACCAAACGGTGCAGGAAAATCAACCATGATGAAAATTTTAACTACCTATTTAAGTGCTCATACCGGAATTGCCAAAGTAAATGGCTTTGATGTTAATAAAAACAAGCGACAAGTACAGCAACATATTGGTTATTTGCCTGAGCATAACCCTTTATATTTAGATATGTATGTTAAAGAATATTTGGCTTTTAACGCTAGCATTTATAAGGTAACTAAAGAACGCATAAATGAGGTTATTGAACTTACGGGTTTAATACCAGAATCTCATAAAAAAATTGGTCAACTATCAAAAGGATACAGGCAGCGTGTAGGCTTAGCCAGCGCATTGTTGCATGATCCTGATGTTTTAATTTTAGATGAACCTACAACAGGTTTAGACCCTAACCAATTGGCAGACATTAGAAAACTTATTAAAACTATTGGGCAAAGCAAAACCGTGTTTTTATCTACTCATATTATGCAAGAGGTTGAAGCTATTTGTAACCGCGTTATTATTATTAATAAAGGCGAAATTGTAGCCGATAAAAAATTAAAAGATCTTAAAAATGAAAAAGAACAAACAGTTATTGTAGAGTTTGATTATCGTGTTGAAGATGCTTTTTTACTAAAATTACCCAAAGTAAAAAGTGTGGTTAATACCTATGATTTTGTTTATGAAATTACTTTTAAAACATCAGAAGATATGCGGTCTGTTGTGTTTGATTTTGCACATGATAACCAATTAAAAATACTTCAGCTAAACCAAAAAAATACCAATTTAGAGAGTTTGTTTAGAGAATTAACTTCTTAGAGAAATAGATTTTATAAGTTAGTTAACTACTTTGATTCTATCACAAATTGCTTGGTTTTTTTTGAGTATATAAGAGCCCATTTTATTAATTAAAATATACTAAAAAAACAGAAGTATGTATAAAAATAGTTTATCCTTATTTATTATTCTTAGTGGATTACTTTTTTGTTCTTGCAAAAATGAGAACACAAAAAACAACCAAATTGAGGTTATTAAACAAATTGAAGACAAAGAAGAAACGGTTACAGAAATAAAAAAAGAAGCTGTAAGCTATGAATATGCAGAACAAACCATAGATGATGAATTAGCTAAACAAATAGAGAATTATATAACTACCAAACTCTTAACCGAAGACGATTTAGAATTGATGACAGAAAAACAAAGGATATTTCAGTTATACAAAATAGACTTAAATAACGACGGAAAAAACGAAGTTTTTGTCAACTTCTTGACTTCATATTTTTGCGGAACTGGTGGTTGCACACTTTTACTACTAAATAGTAATCTTAAATTGATTACTAGGTTTTCTTCAACTAGAACTTTATTTGTTGAACAAACATTTCAAAATAATTGGAAGGTGATTATGACAAAATCGCAAGGGAGTTGGAGAAAACTTATTTATACAAATGGTTCTTACCCTTCAAATCCGTCAGTGGTAGAAATCACAACACAATCTGCTAGTTCACAAGCAGAAATAATGTTTGGTAATGATTTTAGTAAAGCTAAAACCTATACCTTCTAAGTATAAAACATTATAAGCAAAACCATGTAAAAATCATAGCGTCAGGTTTTTGGTTTGGGGAAAACCTTTTTAACTTTCTTTTTTACATTTATTTTTATTAAATTCACAAAACCCTTTCTTACATAGAAATGTTGTGTGTATTTGAACGCAACCTTTAGGAGAAAAGTGTGTCTAAATAAAAAGCAATGGTATGAAAACGAAAATTTTAATTTTATTCAGTCTTTTAATTACAATATTTGCTTGTAATAATAATGATACCACTGAATAAATATAGATGGACTTTATTTTGGAACTTTTGAAATCAACACTAAAAATGAGGTATTGTTTTCAATTTATTAAAATTCTTAATTGTCAATCAAGTAAATTCTTTCGATAATAATTTATACAAAGCAGGTTTCAATAATTACAACCAATTCAACTTGCATTTATAAATTTGGCGACACTTAACAAGGTAGCATAGTTTTCACAAAAATAGATACCGAAAACTATATAATCTCTGAAACATTTGAATTTTCAACCGTAAATGATAATTGTGAAAACATAAATAGAACTAACGGACGATTCGATTTAAAATATATACCATAACCTAAGAACCTACTCAAAT
>JALRJA010000413.1 GCA_023255235.1 Flaviramulus sp. | reverse complement strand
TTATTTTTGCACCCATATTTACAGGGGTTCCTAAATCGTTGCCATTTATACTAACTTTCCAAATATCGAAACCGCCTAATGAACCCGGCATGTTTGAACTGAAATATAACGTTTTTCCGTCTTTACTAACAGATGGTGCGCTTACACTGTATTCTTTTGAGTTGATAGAAAGTGGTGTAATATTTACCCATTCGCCGTCTTGAAAACTAGCTTTAAATAGGTTTAACTGACCGTATTTGTCTTTGTTTTTACCTTTTAAATACAATTTACCGTTAAAACTTTCACTTGCAAAATACATGGTATTTCCGTCTGCTGTTAAAGCAACCGGACCATCGTGCCATTTAGAGTTTACACCATCTACCAAAGTTGGCTCGCTTAAAGTACCGTCTGTATAGGTAGCTTTGTAAACATCTAAAAAGGGTTGTTTGTTTAAAACGTAACGCTTTCTAGATTTGTTTCGTGCACTTGTAAAGTAAAAATCGTTTGTATTGGTTAAAACAGCTCCAAAATCTGACTTATCACTACTAATGTCTGACTCAACAATACTGTATAGTTTTGCCTGATTTTGTAATTCTGTTAAATACGTTGGACGGTTTAAAAATTCTTTAGCTCTATCGTCTTTTGGTGCTAATGAGGCAAATTTAGCCATTTGCTTATCTGCTGCTTTGTAATCGCCTGTTGCCTTTAGCATTTGAGCGTATTTAAAATAAACCTCTGCTCCTTGTGTTTCTTCGGTAGCTTTGGCATACCATTTTACAGCCTCGGTTGGGTTGTAAAGCCCATAATAACTATCGGCTAATTGAGTGTAAACATAACTGTCGGCTCTTTTGTTATCTACTAAACGTAAATATTCTTCTGCAGCAGCTGTATAGTTATACTTATCAAAGAATTTGTCTGCTCGTTTGGTATCGCTGTTTTGTGCACTTAGCATTCCACTTGCGATTATAAAACTTAATGTAAAATATATTTTTTTCATGTAATTATCGCTTTTAGATTAGAAGTATCGTGGTGAACGTGAAACTTTCTTTGGGAAGTTTAAATCGAACAACAATATAAATTCGTGTGAAGAGGGTGAAGTAACTTTTAAGTCGGAAACAACATGGTCATAAGCATAACCCAACTGTAAGTTTGGTGAAACTCTATATCCTAACATTGCGCCAAAACTATCTTGTAAACGGTAAGTAGCTCCTATTTCGAATTTCTCGTTAAACAAAAAGTTGGTAGATAAATCTAATGATGGTTGTACATTGAATGCCGATTTTAACATGAAAAATGGCTTAAACTTTACTTTATCATTTACATCAAAAACATAACCTCCTGTTAAAAAATAATGTGAGACATCTGTACCAAATTCTTGCTGGGTAGCATTTGCATCAGCTGGATCTTTGTATTGTAAATGAGTAGACTTCATCATGTTTGGAACAGATAATCCCAAGTAGTATTTATCGGTATAATAAAAAACTCCTGAACCTAAATTTAAATAAGAACGATTGGTGTTTTCGTGAAAAGCAGGATCGTTAGGTTGTGGTAAACTAGGGTCTATTTCGCTAAACAAACCAACTTGGTGCAATGTAACACCTCCTTTTAAACCAAAAGCTAAACGGTGCTCACCGCCTAAACGAAGCGTGTAAGAATAGTCTGCGTAAATGTTATTCTCTTGTACAGGACCTATTTTGTCAGTAATAAAAGACAATCCCAAACCTGCATTACGACCTATTGGAGCACTACCTGATAAAGTACCCGTAGTTGGAGCTCCTTCGATACCAACCCACTGCTGACGATATAACAAACCAATAGAAAGGTTTTCTTTACTTCCTGCATAAGCAGGGTTAATAACATTCATATTATACATGTATTGTGTATAATGAGGGTCTTGCTGTGCTTGGGTTTCATATATAAAACCTAAAGCCAAAGCAGCAACTAAATATAGTTTCTTCATATTTTAAGTGTTTTTTAATTTTCGCCCCTAACTAAATATAGAGGCGAATAATTAAAGTTTATTATAATTCGCGATTAATGTAAACCCAACCGGTTTTAGGTTCTGAGTCTTTAAATTGAATTGAGTAAAAATAAGTTCCAGAAGGTAATTCTTTTCCAGTATCAGTAGTACCTCCCCATTCATTTGAATAATCAATTTTAGAATATACTTTTGTACCATAACGGTTAAAAATTTCTAATTTACTTACATTAAATGCACTTAAATTGAAGAAATCATTTTTACCATCTCCATTTGGTGAGATACCTTTTGGAATTCCACAAGATATAACAGTAACATCTAAACTAGTAACTGTAAAACATTGCAAATTATTTGGTGTAAAGGTATAAGTAGTAGTGCCAGGTATTTCAGAATTTATAACGGATGGTGACCATATACCCGTTACACCG
>JALRJA010000382.1 GCA_023255235.1 Flaviramulus sp. | reverse complement strand
TGTCTAATTCTAAAATCCATCCTGCCACGTTATCCAAGAAATATCTGTCGTGTGTTACGGCAATCACAGTGCCTTTGTATTGTGCTAAATGATGCTCTAACCAATGTACAGATTCGGCATCTAAATGGTTAGTAGGCTCATCTAACAATAACACATCAGGTTCCTGTAAAAGCAAGCGACACAAAGCTACTCGACGGCGTTCTCCACCAGATAAAACTGCTATTTTTTTATCGCCATGAGGTGTTCGCAAGGCATCCATAGCTATTTCTAATTTGGTGTCTAACTCCCAAGCATTGCTTGCATCAATTTGATCTTGAAGCTCTGCTTGACGATTCATTAACTTTTCCATTTTATCAGGATTAGAATATACTTCTTCTAAACCAAACATATCGTTAATTTTGTTATACTCATCAAGTATAGCAACTGTTTTAGCAACACCTTCGCGAACTATTTCTATAACAGTTTTAGAGTTGTCTAGCTGTGGTTCTTGTTCTAAATACCCTACGGTATAACCAGGTTGAAAAATAAGGTCGCCTTGATAATTTTTATCAATACCTGCAATAATTTTTAATAAGGTAGATTTACCTGATCCATTAAGTCCTAAAATGCCAATTTTAGCTCCATAAAAAAAACTTAAATAAATGTTTTTAAGAACGGGTGTATTTGCCGATTGAAATGTCTTGGTTACACCAGACATTGAGAAAATTATTTTTTTATCGTCACTCATGATAGTTATAGATAGTCTTTAAATATGTTAGCTTAAAATGGTTTTAAACGCGTCCTTTTAAAGCGTTAAATACCCAAGCAATAGCAAAAAAACCAATACCAACGGTTGCAAATCCCCATCCTGCTACATCATCATATCGATATGCTCCCATTAAAATTAGCACTATCCCCATTATAATCATTAAAGTTGTAGCCCAAGCTAAAACTGTATTTTTATTCATTGCCATATTAAATCTTAGTTATTGGTTAGTAGAAGTACAAATATCGCTTTTTTATAGAAAAAACCATTCACAATTTTAATCTTTTTAAGGCTACTTCAAAAGGTATAATTACAGCATTGGCACTTCAATAAATAATAGGCTCGTGTCTTGGTTTGTGCTAATGCTAAAGCTTTTTGTATTTGTTATAGCAACAGCATCACGCGTTTGCAGATTAATTTCATTTATAATATGATTTCCATAAATAGTCATTACAAAAACCCCATGGTTTTCATTATTCAATGTATAATCAAAGGTTTTATCGCTATCTAAATCTATTCTAGAAATAGTAGCATCTTGGTGAATTTTTAGGCTATTGCTATGATGACTATCTATAGAAGATACTAACGTTTGAAGTTTGTTTTTTCGTTCGTTTTCATCAAATTGTTTTTGGTCATAGCGAGGTTGTACATTTCTTTTATTTGGAATAATCCATATTTGAAAAAGACTTAAATGTGTTTCTGCCGAACCATTAATTTCTGAATGTTGTACGCCAGTTCCTGCACTCATAACTTGTACTTCACCAGGCACAACAGGAATCCATTGGTCTTGCATATTATCGCGATGCTTTAAAACCCCTTTTAAAGGAATTGTAATGATTTCCATATTATCATGCGGATGCGTGCCAAATCCCATACTTGGTGCAATTACATCATCGTTTAAAACTCTTAAAGCACCAAAATGCATATTGTCTTTATTAAAATAATTGGCAAAACTAAATGAATGATTGGCTTGTAACCAACCGTGGTTGGCATATCCTCTATTGTTTGCTCTGTGAATTTTTGTGTTCATTTTTGTTATTGGTATAATGCATAACTAGTATTAGCCTACACACAAAGTTTTATCAGTTTACAGTCCATTAATTTAGCAGGATTGTTTGGGTCTTTTATTTGTTTATCTTCAATACTAAATCCATTTTCTTTTAGTCCTTCAAGTTTTGTTCTACTGTCTTTTGGGAAACTATTATATTTTTCGGTTGGAATTATGCAAACCAATTCAAAATCTTTATCGGTTGTTTCGTGTAAATAGTTAAATACTTTCCTTGGGTTTTCAACTTGCCACATTCCTCTAATTCTCAAATTCGTTATTCCTAAAGGGTCAACTTGATTTACTCGACCTAGTTCTTTTGTGTCCGCAAAAACTACATCTGGAATTGTTTTTATTCCACTTGAAATTGTAGTTTTAATTCTCTGGTAGGTTTCGTGTTTGGCCGCATAAGAATTACCATAAACCATCCACAAAGATTTTAAACTCGTATCAGTTGTGTGCCCAACACAACAAATCAAATCTTTAACAGTCCAATCTTCACACTCCTTGCATTCTTTTGTAATCATTGGACTTGTGTGTCTTAAATCCGTTTTTGGATAACTACTGTTTAAAGCCAAACTTGAATTTGCACTTTGTGTTTTCTTAACTTCAATTGCATCTCCGCCTTTTATCATTATATCTGGCGGATTGTTTTGTGAGCCTAACCAAGAAAACTTTTGATTATAGGTTTGCATTTTCTGCAATTCGTCAGAAAATCCAAAAGTTCCTGCAAAGGCATCTTTGATGTAGTTTTCAAGAGCGTCTCCCATTCCGTTTGCTCGATTTCTACCTGAATACATCGCACGTATTTCAAAGTTCTTTTGATTTACGATATTGTAAATTGCTTCTAAAATATTTGTCATACTGCTAATGCTTCTTTTACTTTTTTGATTGATTTTGGTTTTTCAACTTTATTTTCGTTTTCTTTTAGTTGTTCTTTTATGCTATTGGCTAAAAACTTTGCTAAATTGACCGGAACAGCATTTCCAATCATTTTGTAACCTGCTGCAACTTTTTTATAATGAAAAATGAAGTCGTCAGGAAAAGTTTGAATTCTTGCACATTCTCTTATGCTTAATCTTCTGTATAAATGTTCTTTTCCTGACACAAAAACTCTAACATTTTGTTCAATAAATTTCATTTTCGGTGCTTGTGGATGAATAGGTGCGTGTCGTCCACCTGCTTGAATTGTAAATGACTGTTCATCCCAACTTCTCACTCGATTCCTTGACATAAAAATAGTTGAAAAACTACCAATCATATATTCGTGATTTGGAACAACACAATTTTTTCCATTTGTGTTATTGTATTCCAAAGCAGGTAAAACACCTTCCTTTAAGTCTGAAATTGCTGTTTCTAATGTGATTTTAGGAAACGTTTCAGAAGGAAATTGATATTTGAAATTTAGGTCTTTCCTAATTCCTATAAAAAATACTCTTTTTCTGTCTTGTGGAACATTGTAATCAGAAGCGTTTAGCATTTGAAAAGAAAGTTCATATCCAATTCCTGCATTTCTGAAAAGTTCTTTAATTCCTTCCAATGCCTCTGAATGTTTGGAAATTAACATTCCGCTTACATTCTCGGCTAAAAAGAATTTTGGTTGTTTTGCTTCTAATATTCTAATGAAATCGTAAAATAATTGTCCTCTTTTATCTTTAATCCCTCTCGCTGCTCCGGCTTCACTCCAACTTTGACAAGGTGGACCACCAATAATTCCGTCGCATTCCGGAACTTCATCTGCCGGGATGTTAACAATACTTCTTTTATCAAGTAATGTATTTGGATGATTTTTTTCATAAGTTTCCCAAATTTCTCTGTCGTATTCGTTTGCCCAAATAACGTCAAAACCTGCTTTTTGGAATCCTAAATCAAGTCCACCTGCTCCTGCAAAAAATGATGCTATTTTCATATTACTTTTTCTTTTAATGTTCTTCTGTATTCCGCTTTTTCTTCCGCAATTTGTAAAAGTTGTTTGGTACAATTTGTTTCGTAAATCTGTTTTCCGATTTGGTCGGTAACATATTCATTCCTTAATTCTGTGAGGTCGAGTTTGAAGATTTTAGCAAGCTTTGGTAATCGCTTTTCATCAAAGTCACGTTTTCCATTCTCAATTTTGCTCAAGTTTGCAGAGTCCAAGTTCAATTTGGCCGCAAGTTGGGTTAAAGTCAATTCGTTTTGGTTTCGTAAAAGTCGGATGTATTCTCCAAAAGTGGTTTTCATAAGACTTGTCATTTTTTGACAAATTTATAAAATTTAATCAGACTATTCATTTTGATTGATTATTTTTTTATCTGAACAAATAAACGAGAAGTAAGGCTACATAAAAACATCTTTTTAATTTGGGTTTTAGATTTTTGGCAGTTTTTCTTAAATGCACTACAACTTATATATAATATGTAATACCCTACCTTATGTGTGTTTTTAATCTGTAACTATTAGAAACAAACTAAATTAACCGGTTTAAAGACTCTTTGTGAATTTGTTTATAGATTTATTTAGCTGTTCTAAGAAATCGGTATTGGTAATTTTTCCTTCATTAAAATGGTTAGCAAAAAACGGTAATGAAAAGGTTTCAACTATGTTAGCGTTATGATATGGAAATCTGTTTTTTGCAATATCTAAAACCGAAGCACCTCCTCTAGCTCCAGGTGATGTAGCCATTAATAACATAGGTTTATTAAAAAACAGTTTGCTTTCTATTCTTGAAAGCCAATCAAAAAGGTTTTTAAAAGCTACTGTATAAGCACCATTATGCTCGGCTAATGATAACACAATACCATCTGATTCTTTAATTAAATTAAGAAACTTATGAGCATCAGAAGGAATTTTATGTTCATTTTCATTATCTACTCCATATAAAGGAAGATTAAAATCATTTAAATCTAAAACAGTAACCGAAACATCATTTAATAAACTCGTTGCAAATAGCACCAATTTTTTATTAATTGATTTTTTACTGTTTGAACCAGCAAACGCAATTATTTTTTTCATTATAGTATTTTTTACGCAACAAATTTAAGACAAAGGTATATGCTTTACAAAGAATATATTTTATGAGTGTTTTTGTTTTGATTTCACTTGTAAAATGAATTATAGATTTTGAAACTTTTGTACATTAGCACAAACAAAATTTTTATGGATATCAACTTCAATAAAAACGAAGATCATAATAAACTTTTACTATCTGAGCTTAATAAACAACTATCAAAAGTTAAGCTTGGTGGTGGAAAAAGTAAAATTGAGAAATTACACAAACAAGGTAAACTAACTGCAAGAGAACGTATTAACTATTTACTAGATGCAGGAAGGCAATCTATAGAAATTGCCGCTTTTGCCGGTGATAATATGTATGAAGAACATGGCGGTTGCCCATCTGGTGGTGTAGTTGTAAAAATAGTTATCACAGACTGTGCAAAGATAGATTCTACCCTCAACTACTTTAAGTGTTGGTTCTTCACCACCAAAGGGACCTGTTTTAGTTCTGAGGGCTGAGTGAAATGTGCGAATAATTTTAACTGCTATGAGCCTTCCATTTTTATCAAAAAAAGCTGTTGATTTGCCC
>JALRJA010000354.1 GCA_023255235.1 Flaviramulus sp. | reverse complement strand
TCTCCAACTTCTTTTAACCCTGAGGTTATGGTTGCTTCTGCAACACTTTCTCCCATTTTTGGTAATCTAAGTTCAAACTTTGCCATATAAATAGTATGATTCTTTATGTATTATTTGGATTTGCAAAATTAATAAAAAAAGAACTTTAATTATTAATTGTATTCAACGAATATCAGTTTCTGTTTTGGTTTAAATATATTTTTTTGTTTACTAGTGACTTAATGCACTATTTTAAACGAAATTGAATTTTGTTTTAAAATAGCTTTTAATTTTTCATTTGGGTTTACAATTATATTGTGTTTGGCTATTTTAATAAGAGGTAAATCATCAATATGATCGGTAATAAATGTGTCTATTTGGTTAATATGGATACTTTTTAAATATTGTAAAACGCGTTCTTTCTTAACGTTTTTGCTGTTTTCAAAATTTTGATTAAATGTTTCTTCTGAAAAATTAGTTGCCAAACAAATAGTAAATCCTTCATTTTTTGCCACAATATTGGCATAACAAAAAGGTGCTGCTGTTGCTAATATTTTAATATCGTAATTGTTGATATGTACATTTTGTAAAACTCTTTTTTTTGTAGAAATAGTAGCTACAAAAGCTTCGTAATTAATGTCATTTCTATTTTTTAAAAGTTTTAAAACTATGTATTTCATTTGTGCATGAGATGTGTAAAACCTGGCCGTAATTGCCAAAAAAAGCTTAATCATAAAGCCAATTTTACATTTTATAATACTCTGCTTTATAAGAAACAGTAAAAAGTAGTGAAACGTATTTATTGTATATAACGTTTCATCTAAATCAATAACTAAAACTTTTTTATTCAAAATCTTTGCCTTTATAATCTTTAGACCAAGGGAATCTAACTAAAACATTTTTAAATATAAAATAATCTGGCTTAACAATTGATTTTTCTAGAGTCCAGGATATAACAGCCGTTTTAACTCTTGCCTCAGGAAAGTGATTATGCAACTTATTTTTAACCTTAAACATTGATTTTCCTGAATCTATTGCATCATCAACAATTAAAATATTTTTAACTTCTTTATCTATGTTTGAAAATGATGAAAATTTAATGTTTTGTTTCGATAAATCGTTTAGGTTTAAAAACTGAATGGCTTTTTCTACTTTATGAGATTTTATTATTCTTAATTTGTTTGTTATACTGTACGGTAATATTCTCAGAATAAATGTAACTAGAAAACAATTTTCAAGCCTATAGTTACTATTTAATTTTACAGATTGAAAATGAGCCTTTTTAAAGTTAGTTTCGTTTTTTATTTCATTTATTACCTTACGCCCACCATTTAAAATATAAATAACTATATCGGGTTCTAAATTAAATTTAGAAACTAATTCTAAACATGTTTCTTTAAAACGTTTGTTATTTAGAGTTAGGACTTTCATAATTATTTAAAAAAATACATTTTCATTGAAATTAATATCTTTTGAGGTATTAGTTTTGTTAAAATTGCTCTAAATAAACCTACAGTTGGTAAAAACCCGAATTTATATTGATTTAAAAGCAACTTAATTCTACTACTAGTTTGCTGCTTTCTAGATGTTACTGATATACCTTTTGGATTTACCTCATATTCAAGGAGAATATTTTCTAAAATTTCTGTTTTATATTGCTTAATTATTCTAAAAAAAAAAGCATGATCTTCTAAACTAGGGTAATTATCTGGATAAAAGCCCAATGCTTCTACTACTTCTACTCTATACATTACAGATGGGTGAATAAAAGGATTATATAAGTGAATTACTTTTTTTAGTTGTTTATGTTTAGAAGGTGGTTTAAATTCAAAAAGTTGTTTTCTGTTTATATCAACAAATCTTACCCATGAAGCAACAAGTCCTAAACTGGCATCGTTTAAAAATGCTTTTTTTTGATTTGCTAATCTGTTATTAATACAAACGTCTCCGGCATCTAGTCTCGCTATAAATGCGTATTTTTTTAAACCAATAATATGTTTTAACCCTTTATTTAAAACTTTGGTTACACCCATGTTATCGTTTGCAAAGAATGTAATTTTTAATTTATTTTCAAAGGTATTAACAACCTCTTTTACCAAATCTAACTCGTTACTGCCGTCATCATAAATAAATACAGTAAAATCTTCACTTTCATTTAATAACGAATTTAAGGTTAACCTCAACCCTTGGTGATTATTGTAGTGTGGTAATAAAACTGCAATTTGTTTACTCATGCTAGAAAATGAAAATCATCAAAGTTTTAAAGAGGTTTCAAAGGGTATTCTATTTACAATACTACGCCCTAAAGTTATTTCATCTGCATACTCCAATTCATCACCAACAGAAATACCTCTTGCAATTGTAGATGTATAAATATTATAATCTTGAATTTGTTTGTAAATATAAAAGTTTGTGGTATCGCCTTCCATCGTAGAGCTTAAAGCAAAAATGAGCTCTTTTACTTTACCTTCTTTAACTTTGTTTACTAAAGCGTCTATATGTAAATCATGAGGACCAATGCCATCCATTGGTGAAATTTTCCCGCCTAAAACATGATATAAGCCTTTAAAAGAGCTTGTGTTTTCAATAGCCATAACATCTCTTACATCTTCTACTACACATATAATATCGGCATTTCTATTTGAATTTGTGCATATTTCACAAAATTCTACATCGCTAATATTGTTACAAGATTTACAAAATTTAACATCATTACGAATGGCATTTAATGCGTGTGTTAAGGCTGTTGTTTGCTCTTTTGGTTGTCTTAGTATAT
>JALRJA010000132.1 GCA_023255235.1 Flaviramulus sp. | reverse complement strand
GGTGATGATCAACTAAGTGATGCTATAGAAATACAAAATTCTATTTTTGAAAAGTTAAAAAACAAAGAAGTATCTCCAGATTTTTTAAGAAAGATGGAAATACCAAAACAAGCAAAGTTTGTAAAAATATTCAATAAAAATTCAGCTTATAGGTATATGCTAGATGTTAGGCAAGCATTAATTGCTTATAACGAATTGTTAGAACTAGAAAAATTAGTTCCAAACGATAGGGAAGTTAAATACAACATTGCTGCCATTAAGATAAAATTATGGCGATTTAAGGCGATTGAGATTGACGAAACAAAACTGAAAACTCAAATTAACGCTTTAAAAAACTTCGGGATAGATAAATCGTTAATCTCAAGAATGATGGTGAATTTTCATATTATTAATGCAGAAAATTTAATGCGTAAACGAGATTACAACAGTAAGGATAAATCGGTCGCGTTTATTAAAAGTAACTATACTGATTTTCCTTTATCAAACTATGATTATCTTAGTTTAGCACAGTTTTTTAGTTATTATGCTAATGTAAATATGGCAGTTGAATTATTGGAAAACAAAGCTAGAAGTATTGATATTGACGAAGATTTACTGTTTTATTATTTAAATTTAACATTGGTTGATAAAAACTTAACACAAGACTCTAACTACAGAACCATTTTGTTAAACGCCAACAATATGAACAAAGATAGGTTTTGTAAACTGTTCAACTCGGTTGAAAAAGGAGGGGTTACTTTTCAATTATTAGAAAATGAATATTTAAGAAAAACCTATTGTGAAAGTTGTAACAACTAAAACTGGTAAACTTTTTCAGGTGTCACACAATAATCAAGTTTTATATCGCTTTCAAAAACATCAGCAATTAATTCTTCAGCTTTAAAAAAAGAAAGCCCAATTTTAATGGTTTTTGGCTTACATTCAGATAAAAACATATCATAAAACCCTTTACCATAACCTACTCTATGACCTGTTTTATCAAAAGCTAATAAAGGAATAAAAACAACGTCTATTTTATCATTTAAAACTTCTATACCATTAACTGGTTCAGGAATTTGGTACGCGTTTTTTTTAATTATGGTGCTATCGGTAAGCAAATAATGAGTCATTTGTCGTGTTTTAAAATCACTTTTAGAAATAATGCTATTTTTATCTTTTCCTAAAAGTATATTTAAAATAAAGTCTGTATTTACCTCTTTGTGTTCTTTAATTGAAAGGAAAATATGATAAAATGAATATTGCCAAATAGGCAATTTTAAAAGCTGATTGGCAATAGCTAAGCTTAACTCATCTACATCAGTTTCAGATAACTTGTTGCGAAGCGTTTTGTATTTTTTTCGTAATTCAACTTTTGTCATTTAAGATTGTCTTTTCAGTTTGGTTGAAATATGAAACAAGGCATCTCCTTGATACACAATAGGCGATTCATTTACATTAATAATATAGCCAGAGTTTAAGGCTTTAACAAAATGATTAAACTTGCCATAAGGGTCTGTAATGTTTCCTAAAATAGCCCCTTTTTTTATTTGTGAACCAATAGATACAGAAGCTTTAAACATACCAGAAAAACTAGCCCGTTGCCATTTACTTTCATAAATAAAAACACAATCTTTTTTAGGTTTTGAAGATTTAAAGCTTGTTTTTAACATGCCTAAATGTTTTAAAATACGTTTAGAACCGTTTACGGCATAATT
The DNA here is from genome assembly GCA_023255235.1 of Flaviramulus sp. Taxonomy (GTDB): domain Bacteria; phylum Bacteroidota; class Bacteroidia; order Flavobacteriales; family Flavobacteriaceae; genus JALRJA01. Next base: position 1,577 of record JALRJA010000132.1, on the reverse strand, counting down.
TGTTACAGTTTCATCTATATGAAATGATTTTCCGCCTTCAAAAAGCAGTATGGGTTTACCCAATTTATAACACGTTGTTCTAAACGATTTTGATAGGTTTTTAGAGTATAAAACAAAAGGCGCACCAAAAACTTTGGCTAGAATATCTAAGTTTTTGTTATCTTTTGAATACCGTAATTGAGGAGCATTAAACCTACCCGAACCTCCTGTGTGAAAATCAATAATTAAATCGACATGTGGTATAATTTCGTCAATTAATTTATGAGCTACTCTACCCGCTAAAGAACCAGTAGGACTTCCGGGAAAAACTCTGTTTAAATCTCTACCATCTGGAAACTCGCGTTTTAAGTTAATAAATCCAAAAATATTAATTACAGGCATGCAAATTATAGTGCCTATTCTGGGTTTATTAATGCCTTTAGCAATAAGTTGTCTAACAATTTCAACACCATTAACTTCATCACCATGAATACCGGCTGTAAATAAAACAGTTGGACCTGGTTTTTTAGAGCGTTCAATAATTACGGGAACATTTACGGGAGATGAGGTGTGTAAATTGGCAATATTAAAATTAACTTCTTTACTTTCACCTAGTTTAACATGCTCTCCTAAAATACTCAATATATTGCTTTTAGTATCTGGCATTTATTTTCTGTTTCGTTCAACATAAGTAATAATGCTTTTTGCAATATTGCGTCCGGTAGCACCTTCAATACCTTCAAGACCTGGTGTTGAGTTTACTTCTAAAAGCAAAGGACCTCTAGCAGATTGCAACATATCTACACCACAAACAGGGAGTTTTAAAGCCCGAGACGCATTCATGGCTACTTTTAATTCGTCGTGATTTAATTTAATTATTTTTGCCGAACCACCACGGTGTAAATTAGACCTAAACTCACCTTCTTTACCTTGTCGTTTCATGGCACCTACTACTTGCCCATCAACCACCAAAGCACGTAAATCGGCTCCTTTAGCTTCGGCAATATATTCTTGTACTAAAGCACGTGCTTGTAAGCCATTAAATGCTTCTAAAACAGACTCAGCTGCATTTTTTGTTTCTGCTAAAACAACACCTAAGCCTTGAGTACCTTCTAAAAGCTTAATAATTACTGGCGCTCCTCCTACGTGTGATAATACTTTTTCTACATCACGTGAGTAGTTTGTAAAAACCGTTTTGGGCATGCCAATACCTGCTTTTGATAGCCTTTGAAAACTGCGTAGTTTGTCTCTTGATCTAATAATAGCATCAGAGGTAACGGTGGTAAAAACGCCCATCATTTCAAACTGTCTTACTACGGCACAGCCAAAAAAAGTAACCGAAGCGCCTATTCTAGGTATAATGGCATCTACATAATCTAGATACCTATCATTAAAATAAATAGTAGGTTTTTCTTTTTCAATTATAATATCACATTTTAAAGGATCTATAACTTCAATTTTATGACCCTTTTTTTCGCCCTCTTCCACAAGACGACTAGTTGAATATAATTGTGCGTTTCTAGATAAAATTACAATATTCATGGTGTGTTTTGTATAAATAAGAAACGTTTTCTAAATCTACATCAACTATAAATTTT